>QGUS01000069.1 GCA_003242515.1 Actinomycetota bacterium | reverse complement strand
CCCTCCCCTCCCGGGAACGCCCCGGGCCGGGCGCGCCGGGGGGGCAGCGCGGCCAACAGGGCGATCCCCCCGGCGGCGACCCCCCCCGGGGGGGGGCGGCCCGGGTGGCCGCCGGGCGGCGATGCCGGGGCGAGCCTCGCATCGATCCCCAGCGCCCCGGCCAGGCGGCGCCACATGGCGATGGAGACCCTGCCGTCGGCGTCGGGGGCGGGCCTGGCGTCGACGGTCATACCGAACGGGCCGTGCATGACCCACGCCAGCTTCATCGGCTGGGACGGGAGGCGCGGGTCGGAGTCGTCCGGCGTGGTGAAGAAGACCCGGCCCACCTCGAAGAGGTGCACGGCCGACTGGCCATAGGAGAGGTTCCGCCGGAGGGCGGAGAGCAGCCCCGGGAGCATCGTGGGCCGGAGCTTCGACTCCTCCTCCCGCAGCGGGTTCCTGACGGTGAGTAGATCCGTATCCTCGAAGCCGAACGGCGCCGCCTCGGCCGGCCCCACGAACGGCAGGCTGAGCCCCTGGGAGAGCCCGGAGGCGGACAGCACCTGGACGGCCCGGCGCATCCGCTTCTGGCGCCCGTCCAGCCCGCCGGCGGGGCCGGTCGGGGTCCGGGCCTCGAAGCGGTCGTAGCCGTGGATGCGCGCCACCTCTTCCACCAGGTCGGCAGGGCGCTCCAGGTCGGGGCGGAAGGTCGGCACGGTGACCCGCATCGGGTCGCCTTCCTCCACCTGCAGGCCGAGGCGGCGCAGGATCCCGGCGACATAGTCGGCCTCCAGACCCGGGCCGAGGAGGCGCTCCACGTCGGCCATTCGCAGGTCGATCACCGCCGGCTGCCAGGGGGCTGCCACCACGTCGACGTGGCCGTCCAGGACCTCGCCGCCGGCGAGCTCGAGCACCAGGGCGCAGGCCCTCCGGTTGGCACGGTCGGCCAGCTCGGGGTCGACGCCGCGCTCGAAGCGCATCGAGGCCTCGGAGCGCAGGCCGTGGCGGCGGGACATGTACATGATCGTGGGCGGGTCCCACGACGCCGCTTCCATGAGGACCCGGGTCGTGGCGTCGGCCACCTCGCTGCGCTCGCCGCCCATGGTCCCCGACATCGAGGTCGGGCCGTCGGCGTCGTAGATGATCAGGTCGTCGGCGACGAGGGCCCTCTCTTCACCGTCCAGAGTGACCAGCGTCTCCCCCGGCTCCGCCCGCTTGACGACGAGCCGGTCCCCGGCGATGGAGTCGGCGTCGAAGGCATGGAGCGGATGCCCCATCTCGAGCATCACGTAGTTGGTCACGTCGACCACGTTGGAGATCGCCCGCATCCCGGCCTTGGCCAGGCGATGGCGCATCCACATCGGCGACCGGCCGATGGCGACGTTCCGGATCTCTCGGGCGACGAACCGGCGGCAACCCGAGGGGTCCTCGACGGAGACGGTGACGGTGGTGTCCCCCGGCACCGTCGGCAGCTCGTCAGACGGCATCCGGAAGTCGATCCCGTAGTAGGCGGCGAGCTCCCGGGCCATGCCCACCATGGACATGGCGTCGGGGCGGTTCGGGTTGATGGAGATGTCGAAGACGACGTCGGGCAGCTCGACCAGGTCCGCGAACGGCGTACCGGGCTCGGGCGCACCGTCCAGGACGAGGATGCCGGCGTGGTCGTCGCCCAGGCCCAGCTCCCGCTCGGAGCAGATCATGCCGTGGCTGGTCACGCCCCGGATGGTCCGCTCCCCGATCCGGAAGTCGCCGGGCAGGACGGCACCGGGGACGGCCACCGGCACGAAGGCCCCGGCCTCGAAGTTCCAGGCGCCGCAGATGATCTGGGTCGGGCCCTCCCCCACGTCCACCTGGCAGACACGGACCCGGTCGGCGTTGGGATGGGACGCGACCTCGAGGACGTGTCCCACGAAGACGTCGGTCCAGCCGATCCCGAGACGCTCCACCCCCTCGACCTCGAAGCCGAGGTTGGTGAAGACCCCGGCCAGTTCGTCCGGGTCGGTGGTGGGGAGGTCGATGTACTCCTGTAGCCAGCGCAGCGAGACCTTCATGGGAACTGCCTCAGGAAGCGGATGTCGTTGTCGATGAAGTTCTTGATGGAGTCGAGGCCGTGGCGGACCATCGCCAGCCGCTCGACGCCGACGCCGAAGGCGAAGCCGGAGAGCACCTCCGGGTCGTACCCCGCTGCGGAGAGCACGTTCGGGTCGACCATCCCGCAGCCGAGCATCTCGAGCCACCCGGCGCCGCCGCACACACGGCAGCCCGGTTCCCCACCGTCGCAGGCGAAGCAGGAGACGTCGAGCTCGGCGCTGGGCTCCGTGAACGGGAAGAACGACGGGCGGAGGCGGACCTGTGTTCCGGAACCGAAGAACTCCCGGGCGAAATGGGCCAGGGTGCCCCGCAGGTCGCCGAGCGTGAGCCCCTCGTCGACGGCCAGCCCCTCGATCTGGTGGAACACCGGCAGGTGGGTGGCGTCGACCGTGTCGGTCCGGTAGGTGCGGCCCGGGGCGACGATGTAGACGGGCGGCTGGTGGGACTCCATGTACCGGGCCTGCACGGGGGAGGTCTGGGTTCGCAGCAGGACCTCGTCCTCGGGGTTGCCCCAGTCGAGGTACATGGTGTCGGACTCGAGCCGCGACGGGTGGGTCTTCGGCGTGTTGAGTGCGTCGAAGTTGTACCAGGCGAGCTCCGCCTCGGGACCCTCGGCCACCCGGTAGCCGAGCCCCACGAAGATGTCGACCACCTCGTCGATCACCTGCTGGATGAGGTGGCGCGACCCGGCGGGCATGCGCACGGACTCCAGCGTGACGTCGATGGCGTCCTCGGCGAGCCTCCGGGCGTCCTCGGCGGCCTGCAGCTCGGCGCGGCGGGCCTCGATGAGACGCTGGATCTCGGTGGTCACCTCGTTGAGGCGGGCGCCCACCCTGGGCCGGTCCTCGGGGGCGATGGCCGCCATGGCGCGGCGGACCTGGCCCACCGCGGACTCCTTGCCCAGGAGCGCGGACTCGATCCGGTCGATGTCCTCGACGGTTGCGGCCTCCCCCACCTTGGGTGCGGCGGAGGCCAGTGCTTCTTCCAGTGTGGCCAACGGGTCCATCAGAGGGTGCGAGGTTAGAGGGTCGCGGAGCGGTTCCTGGTCAGCTGGTAGACGACGATGCCGGTGGCGACCCCGACGTTGAGGCTCTCGGTGCCTCCGGGCATCGGCACCGTGACCCTGCGGTCGCAGGCGGCGGCCACCTCGTCGGGGAGCCCGGCGGCCTCCTCTCCCGCCAGCACGGCCCACCGGCCGGCCCCGATGGCGGCCGGGTCCTCGCCTCCGGAGACCACCGTGGCCAGGGTCTGCCATCGGCCGAGGTCGTCGAGACCGGAGACCGGGCTCATCGGGATGCGGAAGTGGGCGCCGGCCCCGGCGCGCAGCGCCTTGGGCGACCACGGGTCGGCGGTGCCGGGAGTCCAGGCGAAGCCCCAGCCGAACGCGGCGGCGGTGCGAACCAGTGATCCGAGGTTCCCGGGCTCGGACACGCCCCAGGCCACCAGGAGGTCCCGTCCGTCGTCGAGCACGGCAGGGAGCGGGGCGATCACGGCTACCGGGCCCCGCGGCGTCTCCGTGCCGGCCAGTCGCTCCATGGCCGCCCGCTCCACGCGGACCACGGTCACCCCGGCCTCCGCCGCGAGACGGAAGGTCGGCTCGTCGTCGGGGAGGGCGAACACCCGGTCCGGCGTCACGCCGGCGGCGAGGGCCTCTTCGAGGAGATGGGGGCCCTCCAAGAGCGTCCGCCCGGTCTCCTTCCGGTCACGGGACCGGTGGAGCCGGGCGGCTGCGACGACGGCCGGGTTGCGCGCCCCGCGGGGCGCCTCCCGGCCGTCCATCAGGCCTTCTTGGCGACCTGGACGAGCTGGGCGAACGCCTCCGGGTCACGCACGGCCAGGTCGGCGAGCATCTTGCGGTCCACCTCGATCTCGGCGGCCTTGAGGCCGGAGATCAGCTGGCTGTAGGTGGTGCCGTTCTGCCGGGCCGCGGCGTTGATCCGGGCGATCCAGAGCCGGCGGAACTCCCCCTTGCGAGCCCTGCGGTCGCGGTAGGAGTCCTGCATGGCGTTCATCACCTGCTCGTTGGCGGTGCGGAAACGCCGGCTGCGCGCGCCCTTGTAGCCCTTGGCGCGGTCGAGGACCTTCTTGTGGGACTTCTTCGCGTTGACGGCTCTCTTGACACGCGCCATGGCTCAGATCCCCATCTTCTTCATGATCTTGACGTCGCTGGGGGCCATCTCCACGTCGCCCTTGCGGCGGCGGAAGGTGGTCTTGCCCTTGGCCAGCTTGTAGTGACCGGCGCCTGACTGGCGGCGGATGTACTTGCCGCTGCCGGTCACCTTGACCCGCTTCTTGGCGCCGCTGTGCGTCTTCATCTTCGGCACGGCGTCCTCCTATTCCTCGGTCTCCCCGGCGGCGGGCTCATCCGGAGCCGGCTCCCCACCGGGTGCTTCCTCGTCGGCGCGCTGCTTCTCATCGGCGGCCTTCGGCCGGCGCAAGGGGGCCAGCACCATCGTCATCGCACTGCCCTCCAGCTTCGGGGCCTGCTCGACCACGCCATGGTCGGCGAGCTCCGCAGCCAGGCGGTCC
Source organism: Actinomycetota bacterium (assembly GCA_003242515.1). GTDB lineage: Bacteria > Actinomycetota > Acidimicrobiia > Spongiisociales > ZC4RG35 > ZC4RG35. The sequence goes on along the minus strand of QGUS01000069.1, from coordinate 3,021 downwards.
AGCAGCTCCTTGCCGAAGGCGGGCCGCTCGTTCTCGCGGCCCCGGAAGCGGACGGTGACCTTGACTTTGTCGTTGTCGTCGAGGAAGGCCGCCGCCTTCCTCTTCGTGATGTCGAAGTCGTGGTCGCCGATCCGCACCTTCATCCGGAGCTCCTTGATGCTGGTGCGAGACTGCTTCTTGCGAGCCTCTCTCTGCTTGACGGACTGCTCGTACTTGTATCGCCCGTAGTCCATCAGACGGCAGACGGGTGGCTTGGCGTTGGGAGCCACCTCGACCAGATCCAGGTCGAGCTGCTCGGCGAGCCACAGGGCCTCGTGCAGCTTCTTGACCCCGATCTGCTGGCCGTCGGGTGCAACCACCAGGACCTCCTTGGCCCTGATGGCCGAATTCACTCGCAATTCGCTGATGCTGTCTCCTCCTGTTTGCTCAATGAAAAAGGCAGCGGGCGGTACACCTGCTGCCAGACCTGACCGCCCCCATGGGGCGGCTCTTCATGGTGACCGCGGCTCGCCCTGGGGCGGCCGGGTGGGGAAGCAGGCGCTTCCGCTCTTTGCCATATGTTGTCCGCCGACAGACTACCAGGGAGAGGGCCGTTTTCCTCAACCCTCGATCTCCCGGAGGGCGTTGGCGGTGGTCACGGCGGCGTCGACCGCCTCCCTCCCCTTGTTGGAGGGGCCCGGGAGCGACCGCTCCACGGCATGGGACACGTCGTGGACGGCGAGGACGGCATGGGCCACGGGCACCCCCTCGTCGAGAGCGACCCGGGAGAGGCCCGACGAGGCCTCCCGCACCACGATGTCGTAGTGGTCGGTCTCGCCCTTGATCACGGCGCCGATGGCGACGACGGCGTCACAGCCGCTCCGGGCCAGGGCCCGGGCGGCGACGGGGAGCTCCAGCGACCCCGGGACCCTCACCACGGTGACCTCCTCGACCCCGAGCTCCTCGGCGCGCAGCAGGGCCCCTTCCAGGAGACGGTCGGTGATCGATGCGTTCCAGGTGGCCGCCACCACGCCGAGGTGGAGGCCCCGGCCCTCCGGCCGGCCTTCGACGACCCTCATTCGGAGTCCGGGTCCAGCGTGTGCCCCATCTTGAGGCGCTTGGCCTCGAGGTACGCCTTGTTCTCGGGGGTGGGCGGTGTGGTCAGCGGCACCTGCTCGAGGATGGAGAGCCCGTAGCCCTCGATGCCGGCTCGCTTCTTGGGGTTGTTGGTCATCAGCCGCATGGATCGCACGCCCAGGTCGTAGAGGATCTGGGCGCCCACACCGTAGTCGCGGGCGTCGACGGGGAGGCCGAGATGCACGTTGGCGTCCACCGTGTCGAGCCCCTCGGTGTCCTGGACCCGGTACGCCTCCAGCTTGTGGAGCAGGCCGATCCCGCGGCCTTCGTGGCCCCTGATGTAGAGCACCACTCCCCTGCCCTCACCGGTCACGCGGGCGAGGGCGGCGTCGAGCTGCTCGCCGCAGTCGCATCGCATGGACCCGAAGACGTCGCCGGTGAGGCACTCGGAGTGGACCCGGGTGAGCACGCCCTCGCCGTCGCCGAGGTCGCCCATCACCAGTGCGACGTGCTCCCGGTTGTCCACGAGGGACCGGTAGCCCACGGCACGGAACACGCCGTGCCGGGTGGGGAGCCGGGCCTCCACGACCCGCTCCACCAGCATCTCGGTACGGCGGCGGTAGGCGATGAGGTCGGCGATGGTGCCGATGAGCAGGCCGTGCTCCTTGGCGAACCGCTCCAGGTCGGGGAGCCTGGCGACGGTGCCGTCGTCGTTCATCACCTCGGCGAGGACCCCCGCCGGGTAGCGGCCCGCCAGGCGGGCGAGATCGACGGCGGCCTCGGTGTGCCCGGCCCGCTTCAGCACGCCGCCCGGCTCGTAACGCAGCGGGTACATGTGGCCGGGACGGGCGAGGTCCTCGGGCTTGGAGCTCGGGTCGAGCACCACCTGGATGGTGCGGGCCCGGTCGGCGGCGCTGATCCCGGTGGTGATCCCCCGGGCGGCGTCGATGGAGACGGTGAAGGCGGTGCGCCGGACATCCGTGTTGTGCTCCACCATCATCGGGATCTGGAGCTCGTCGAGGCGCTCGCCGACGATCGAGAGGCAGATGATGCCGCTCGTGTGGCGGAGCATGAAGCCGATCTTCTCGGGCGTGGCGGCGTCGGCGGCGACGATCAGGTCGCCCTCGTTCTCGCGGTCCTCGTCGTCGACCACGATCACCATCTCGCCGCGGGCGATGGCGGCGATGAGGTCCTCGATCGGCGAGATGGTCATCGGCGGGCCTCCAGGATCCGCTCCACGTACTTGGCGATCACGTCGGTCTCCAGATTGGCACGGTCCCCGACGGCGAGCCTCCCCAGCGTGGTGATCTCGAGGGTGTGCGGGATGAGGGCCACGGAGAGGGTGGCCTCCCCCACCCCGGCGACGGTGAGGCTGACGCCGTCGATGGCGATCGACCCCTTCTCGGCGATGTGGGGCATGAGCCGGGGTGGCGGCTCGATGGTGAGGGTGACGCGTTCGTCCTCCCGGTCGAGGGAGACCACGACGCCGACGCCGTCGACGTGGCCCTGGACGATGTGGCCGTCGAACCTGCCATGGGCGGGCATGGCACGCTCCAGGTTGACCCGGTCGCCCGGTCTCAGGCCGCCGAGGGTGGTGCGGTCCAGGGTCTCGGGCACCACGTCGAACGCCGCCCTGCCGCCGTCGTTGTCGACGACGGTGAGGCAGACCCCGGACACGGAGATGGAGGCGCCTATGGCCGAGCCGGCGAGCAGCGGCGAGTCGACGACCAGTCGGCCTTCGCCGGACGCCACCACCTCTCCGGTGGCCTCAACGATCCCCGTGAACATCACCGAACGCGAAATCGATCCGCACGTCGTTCCCAAGGGTACGCACGCCCAGCACTGACACCATGTCGGCATCGTCCATTCTGGCGAACGGCCCGGCCAGGGGCGTGAGTCCCAGACCGCCCGCGACCTTCCCGGCGACGTAGGCGGCTCCCCGGCTGATCACGCCGGCCCGCCACC
>QGUS01000068.1 GCA_003242515.1 Actinomycetota bacterium | reverse complement strand
GGACCGGTTGGGGGGCGAGGCGGCCGAGCCGGGCCCGGGGGCCCGTGGCTCGGGGAGCCGGGCGTCGAGCCCGGCGGCCGCGGGCGCCTGCATCCTCACCCCCCGCACCGACACCAGGCCCCCGGTGGCCACCGGGCGGATCCGGTAGCCCCGCTCCAGGGCCCGCGCCCAGATCCGGTCGTCCAGCTCGGCGTTGCCAGTGACATGGAGACGCTGGTCCGGGTATGCCAGGTCGGGGAGGGTGTTGGCGACGGCGTGGTCGTACAGGGCGACGAACCCCGGCCCGTCGTACTCGGGCAGGTCGTCGTACGGGTCCGCGGCGCCGGCGGGGATTGCCAGGGCCAGCAGCACCGCCAGGGCGAGTGCCAGCTGCCTCATGCTGCTACCAGGCGCCGCCGCCTCCGCCGCCGCCTCCGCCGCCACCGCCACCGGAGAAGCCGCCGCCACCGCCGCTGCCGCTCGACGAGGGCGGCGTGAAGGCACCGTGCAGGGCGGAGGTGATGCCGGCGAAGGCGTTCTCGGTGGAGCCGCCGGAGTAGCCGTAGCTGCCGTACCAGTAGATGGTCGACCGCTGCTCTAGCTCGGGCGGGGCGTGCAGCCTCGCCTGCTCCAGCACCTCCTCGGCGACGCCGAAGGCGATGGCGTACACCAGGTAGGCGTCCCAGAGGTCGAGCGAGATCACGGGCGCCTCCTCGAGACGGGAGAAGTCGGTGAGGTAGCGGCGGAACGCCTCCCAGCGTGCCGCCTGCAGGGCCCCTTCGGGCGTCCGCTTCACCCGGACCTTCCGGAAGGCGAGGATGACCGTCAGCAGCACCACCCCGATCAGGGCGCCGAATGCGATGAGGACCGGGGTGATGTTCCCGGTGACCTGGTTGCCCATGACCCGCGGGAGAAGGAAGAACAATCCGAAGACCAGCAGGATCGCGCCGATGATGATCAGCCCGGCCACGGCGGAGCCGGTGCTGTCGAGCAGGCCGTCCCGCTTCACCGCACCGATGGCCCGGGTCCGGAACTCCTGGTAGGTGGACGCGTTGGCGGCGGCGTCCTCCCGGATCAGCTTGCGGAACTGGTGGAGGGGCTGCGGGCCGTCCTTCAGCACCCGCCGCATCACCTTCATCACGGATTCCTCGAAGTCGTCGAGGTCGTCCTTCCCGTCGCCGAGCGAGAGCAGCAGGTCGGAGATGGTCTCCTTGCGCAGACCGCCCCAGGTGGACCGCTCCACCTGGGTGGGGACGGCCACGATGTGCTTGCGGCGGATCAGGTCGAAGAGGGTCGCCGTGAACTCCTTCTCGTCCACGTAACCCTGGCTGAGGAGGGCGCCGACCTGTGCGGGCTTGAGGTCGGTGGGCGGTTCCTGCTCGTACTCGCGCTCGTAGACCACCTTCGGCTCCCGGCCGAACTGGAGGTCCCCCGCGGCGCCGAGGATCAGCGGGATGCCCACGGCGAGGATCCCGCCGTAGAGGAGGCCACGGCGGGCCGCCGCGGCCCGCTCCTCCGCCTCGTTGGCCCAGCGCTGCTCCTCGGCGAGGATGCGGGACAGGCCGTCACCGGACTTGACGGTGGCGCCGCCGGTCGAGGTGAGCAGCCTCCTCGGGAAGACGACCCGAAACTCCACCCACTGCTCGGGCGGGATCGAGTTGGCGCGGAGCGTCGGGCTGATGCGGTCGTCCCCCAGGGAGGTCTCGCCGTCGACGCTGTTGGGGTGGCCCCAGACGCGGACTTCGTCCGCCTGCGCTCCGGGCGGGATGGTCATGGACGCGTCGAGACGGCCCACGCCCACCTGCCACTCGTCGCCCCACACCTGGAGGTTGACGTCGACCACGTCGTCGTAGGCGACGGCGAGGCCCTCGAACACGTAGTGGATGACGAAGGTCCGCTTCACGCTGTTGCTGTCGTGGTGCCAGACCACCCGGACGTAGCCGGGGATCTCCTCCACGCCGTAGGTGCCGGCCGGCGACGAGCAGCCGAGCTCGGTGCACCCGCCCGACCGGTACGCGCCCCGCTCGTCGGACACCGAGAGGACGGTGACCCGCTCCCCCGACCGGATGCGGATGTCCCGGTACGCGCCCGAGTAGGCGCCGTCGAAGTCGTAGGTGATGTACTCGACGACGTCGAGCGACCCGTCGGGACGGACCTCGATCTCGACGCGTGCGTCGGAGATCCAGTACGACCTGGCCAGCGCCGGGAGTGCCGGGGCCGCGAACGCGGCCAGCAGCAAGGCAACGGCGAGGACGCGACGCTTCAAGAGAAGTCGACTCTGGGGGCCTGCTGGGCCTCGTCTCCTGCCTCGAAGTACTCCCGGGCAGTGAAGCCGAACATGGAGGCCACGAAGTTGGTGGGGACCTGCTGGATCAGGTTGTTGTAGGTCAGCACCGTGTCGTTGTAGATCTGGCGGGAGACCTGGATCTTGTTCTCCGTGTCGGTCAGGTCACCCTGCAGCGACATGAAGTTCTCCGACGCCCGCAGCTCCGGGTAGGCCTCGGCGACGGCGAACAGCTGGCGGAGGGCCTGGGTCAGGATCCCCTCGGCCTGGGCCTGCTCGGCGGGGCCGCTTGCGCTCTGGGCGGCGGCCCGGGCCTGGGTCACGGCCTCGAAGGTGGCCCGCTCGTGAGAGGCGTACCCCTTGACGGTCTCCACCAGGTTGGGGATGAGGTCGTACCGGCGCTTCAGCTGGACCTCCACCTGGGCCCAGGCGTTGTCCACCCGGTTCCTCGCCACCACGAGGCGGTTGTAGATGGAGATGACGATGATGACGAGGAGGGCGATTACGCCGATGATGATCCAGGGCATACGGGGAGTCTATGCGATGACCCCCGGGCGACGGGGGCCCGAAGAGTGAGACCGGCCCGCCCCGGCCTGCCGGCGACGACGGCGGCCGGGAGCGGGCCTGGAGACGTCCTCAGGACTGGCCGAGGGCCCGGAGCATCGCCTCGCCCATGTCGGAAGGGGTCTCGGCGACGACGATCCCCGCCGCCTTCATGGCGGCGATCTTCGCCTCCGCCGTCCCCGACCCGCCGGAGACGATGGCGCCGGCATGGCCCATCCGCTTCCCCGGAGGGGCGGTGGTGCCGGCGATGAAGCCGGCCACGGGCTTGGACATGGTCTTGACGAACTCGGCGGCCTCCTCCTCGGCGGAGCCGCCGATCTCGCCGATCATGATCACGCCCTCGGTCTCGGGGTCGGCCTCGAACATCTGCAGCACGTCGACGAAGTTGGTCCCGTTCACCGGGTCGCCGCCGATGCCGACGGCCGTGGTCTGACCGAGACCCAGCCTGGTGAGCTGGTAGACGGCCTCGTAGGTGAGGGTGCCGGAGCGGGAGACCACGCCGATCTTGCCCCGCTGGTGGATGTAGCCGGGCATGATGCCGATCTTGCACTCGCCCGGGGTGATCACGCCGGGGCAGTTGGGGCCGACGAGGCGGGTATCGGTCCCCTGGAGGAACCGCTTGGCCACGATCATGTCGGCCACCGGGATGCCCTCGGTGATGGCGATCACCAGCTCGATGCCGGCCGCGGCCGCCTCCATGATGGCGTCGGCGGCGCCTGCCGGCGGGACGTAGACCACCGACACGGTCGCCCCCGTCTCGGCGACGGCCTCCTTCACCGTGGCGTACACGGGCAGCTCGACCCGGTAGGTGTCGGGCCGGCCCGGGACCCCCGAGTGATCGGTCTCGCCCTCGAAGACGAAGGTCTCGCCGGCCCGCGACGGGTGGACGGCGCCGACCATGTTCGTCCCGTAGGCGATGGCCTTGTCGGTGTGGAACTGGCCGGTCTTGCCCAGTCCCTGCACCAGGACCTTGGTCGAGGAATCGATGAGGATGCTCACTTGGTCAGCTCCAGGATCTTCTCGGCGCCGTCACGAAGGGAGTCGGCGGGGACCACGTCGAGGCCGGACTCGGCGAGGATGCGGCGGCCCTCGTCCACGTTGGTGCCCTCGAGCCTGACCACGAGGGGCACCTGCAGGCCGACCCGCTTCACCGCCTCGACGATGCCGGTGGCGATGACGTCGCAGCGCATGATCCCGCCAAAGATGTTCACGAAGATCCCCTTCACGTTGGGATCGCTCGTGATGATCTCGAAGCCGGTGGCGACCTGGTCGGCGGTGGCGCCACCGCCCACGTCGAGGAAGTTGGCGGGCTCGCCACCCACGTGCTTGATGGTGTCCATCGTCGCCATGGCGAGGCCGGCGCCGTTCACCAGGCAGCCTATGGTCCCGTCGAGCTTGATGTAGTTGAGACCGGCGTTCTTGGCCCGGACCTCCGACGGGTCCTCCTCCGTCTCGTCCCGCATCGCGGCGATGTCCGGGTGACGGAACAGGGCGTTGTCGTCAATCGCCATCTTGGCGTCGAGTGCCATCACCTTCCCGTCCCCGGTGACCACGAGCGGGTTGATCTCGATGAGGTCGGTGTCCAGCTCCATCGCCGCCTCGGCCAGGGCCCGGACGAACTTCGCGAACGAGGCGGCGGCGTCGCCGGTCAGCCCGAGGTCGACGGCCAGCTCGTGGGCCTGGAACCCGAGCAGCCCGAAGGCAGGGTCGATCTCCTTGCGGAGGATCTTCTCGGGCGTCTCCTCGGCGACCTTCTCGATCTCCATGCCGCCCTCGGTGGACGCCATGACGATGTTGCGGGAGCGCGCCCGGTCGAGGAGGACCGCCAGGTAGAGCTCGCGGGCGATGTCGATCCCCTGCTCCACATAGAGGCGGTTCACGGTCTTGCCCTCCGGGCCGGTCTGCAGGGTGACGAGGGTGTTGCCCAGCATCTCGGTGGCCAGACGGCGTACCTCGGCCTCGGCGGCCTCGATCCCACCGGAGATCCCAGCCGTGACCACGTTGACGCCCCGGACCTCCTCGTTCTCCTTGAACCTGCCCTTGCCGCGGCCGCCGGCGTGGATCTGGGCCTTCACCACCACCACGGGGTTGCCCGACTGCTCGACGAGGGGGCGGACCGCCGCCACGGCCTCGTCGACGGAGGTCGCCGGCCGGCCGAGCGGGACGGCTATGCCCCTCGCGGCCAGCAGCTCCTTGGCCTGGTACTCATGGATCTTCAAGCTCGGTTCTCCTTCTTGGATGCGTGCCTAACGGGCCGGCACGTTGGCCTCCACCCACGCGATGATCTCGTCGAGCGGCGTGCCGGGGGTGAAGATCGCAGCGAAGCCCGCCTCCAGCAACCCGGGTATGTCGCTCTCCGGGATCACGCCACCGCCGAACACCACCGGGTCGATGTCGCGCTTGCGCAACTCCTCGACCACCCGGGGGAACAGCGTGTTGTGAGCGCCCGAGAGGGACGAGAGACCGACCGCGTCGACGTCCTCCTGGACCGCCGTCTCGGCGATCTGCTCCGGCGTCTGGTGCAGCCCGGAGTAGATGACCTCGTTGCCGGCGTCACGCAGGGCGCGGGCGATCACCTTCGCACCGCGGTCGTGACCGTCGAGGCCTGGCTTGGCGATGAGGATGCGACGGGGCACTCGACGCGCAAGGGTACTAGGTGCGGGGAAACGCCCCGCCGCGACGGCCCTTCGAAGAGGGCCCGGGACGAGCGGGTACCCTGCAGCCATGCGCTCGAATCTCCACGGCCTGGCCGCCGCAGGCGTCAGCGTCTGGTCTGATCAGATCTCTCGGGCGATGCTCGACACGGGCGAGCTGGCCCGCCGCATCGAGGAGGACGCGGTCAGCGGCGTCACCTCGAACCCCACGATCTTCGCCAATGCCATCGTCGGCTCCAGCGAATACGAGGGCCAGAAGGAGGCGCTCCGTCGCGACGGCCTCGACCCGGAGGGGATCGTCCGCGAGCTCATGGCGGAGGACATCGAGCGCGCCTGCGACGTGCTCCTGCCCGTCTGGAAGGCCACCGGAGGCGACGACGGCTACGTCTCGGTGGAGGTCTCGCCGGTGCTCGCCACCGACACGCAGGCGACCATCGAGGAGGCCCGGATGTGGGTGGAGACCATCGCCAGGCCCAACCTCCTGGTGAAGGTCCCGGCGACCAGGGAGGGCATCCCCGCCATCCGCGCCCTCACCGCCGAGGGGATCTCCGTCAACGTGACCCTGATCTTCTCGCTGCAGCGCTACGCCGAGGTGATCGACGCCTACATGTCCGGCCTGGAGGACCTGATCGCCGGCGGCGGCGAGCCCCGCGGCGTCTTCTCGGTGGCGTCGTTCTTCGTCTCCCGGTTCGACACCGAGGTCGACAGGCGCCTCGAGGCCATCGGCACCGACGAGGCACGGTCGCTGCTCGGCAAGACCGCGGTCGCCAACGCCAGGGCCGCCTACGGGCTGTACCTGGAGCGGTTCGCCTCCGACCGGTTCGACGCCCTCGCCTCCAAGGGAGCGCGGCGGCAGAAGCCGCTCTGGGCGTCCACGTCGACCAAGAACCCCGCCTACCACGACCTCCTCTACGTGGAGACCCTGGTGGCGCCCGGGACCGTGAACACCATGCCCCTGGAGACCATCGAGGCCTACCAGGACCACGGCAACCCGGAGCCGCCCGCATTCACCGACGAGGATGTCGCCGCGGCCCGGGCGGATCTGGACCGGCTGGGCGCCCTGGGGATCGACTACGACGACGTGGTCGACACCCTCGAGCGCGAGGGCGTGGAGAAGTTCGAGAAGAGCTGGCGGGAGCTGCTGGCGGCGGTCGGGTCCTAGGCGGGCTCGCCCGGCGAGACCTCCCCCGTGTCGGGGCTAGGCCTTCTCCAGGGGAGCCCAGGCGAGGAGCAGGCGCTTCTTGCCCTGCGTGTCGAAGACCACCTCGGCCTCGGCGCGGTCGCCCTCGCCGATGATCTCCCGCACCGTGCCCAGACCCCACTTGCCGTGACGGACCCGGTCGCCCGGGGCGATCTCGGAGGAGTCGAGCTTCTTCACCGGGCCTGTGACCGACGGCCGCTCCGAGAAGGACGGGGAAGAGGCGCGCATCTTCCGCTTCGAGATCTTCTCCATCAGGTGGTCTGGGATCTCCTGGAGGAAGCGTGACGGCGGGTTGTAGGAGGAGCCTCCGAAGAGCATCCGGTTCCACGCCGAGGTCAGGTAGAGCCGGTCCATCGCCCGCGTGATCCCCACGTAGGCGAGACGCCGCTCCTCCTCCAGCTCGGCCGGGTCGCCGAGCGATCGCATGTGGGGGAACACGCCGTCCTCCATGCCGATGATGAACACCACCGGGAACTCGAGGCCCTTGGCGGTGTGGAGGGTCATCAGGGTGACGGCGCCGGCGCCCTCGTCCCACTCGTCGATGTCGGCGACGAGCGCCGTGTTCTCCAGGAACAGTTCCAGGCGACGCAGATTGTCGAGGGTGTCGTACTCCTCGTCGCCGACCACGGCGCCCTCCGAGGAGCTCTCGAACTCGCCGGCCACGCCCACGAGCTCCTTGAGGTTCTCCACCCGTCCCATCGCCTCGATGGTCCGCTCGGCCTCCAGGGCGGCGACCAGGCCGGTGTCCTCGAGCACGGCCTCAACGGCGGCGACCACACCGCCCTCCTCGGCCTTCTCACGGAGGTCGTCGATCAGGGCGACGAAATCGAGGACCTGGGCGTGTGCCCTCGGGTTCAGTTGCGGGATCTCCGGGACCCGCCGCAGGGCGTCGAAGAACGGGATGCGGTTGGCCTGGGCGAAGCGGTCGAGGTGCGCCACCGGGGGGGCGCCAAAACCCCGCTTCGCCCGTTGAATAACCCGTTTACCG
>QGUS01000333.1 GCA_003242515.1 Actinomycetota bacterium | reverse complement strand
CGGGGGCAACCGCGGCGTTCCGGATCCCCCCCGCGGCGCATCCCCGGGTGGTACGTGGGGTTTCCCGCATTCGCCCCCGTCACCGCCCTCCTCATCCAGCGCGCCTACCTGGGCGCCGCGGTCCGCAACAGCGTCGACGAGGCGATGGACCAGGAGGTCGAGGAGCTCCGCCAGATCGCAGCAACCGTGGACCCGGCCACCGGGGAGCCGTACGCCGCCGACATCCGGGCACTCTTCGACGCCTTCTACTCCCGGTACGTCCCCCTGACCGGCGAGTTCGTGGTCAACGTCATCGACGGGGTCGGATACAAGGTCGCCCCCTCCCGTCCGGTGCCGATGGACCTGGCCGAGCGGTGGGCCGGGGTCACGGGACCGGAGCGGGACGCAGCCACCACGGAGTTCGGGCCGATCCGCTGGGTGGCGGTGCCGCTGCTCGAGGAGGAGGGCCGCCCGGGAGGCGTGTTCGTCGCCGCCTACTACATGGCGGAGCGGAGCCAGCCCGTCGACGACGCCATCCGGATAACCGCACTGGTGCTGGGGTCGATCTTCGTGCTGGCCTCCGTGGTCGCCTGGATCGCCGCCGGCGACATCCTCCGACCCGTCCGCCTGGTCACCGACACCGCCCGTAGCATCACCGAGTCGGACCTGAGCCGGCGGATCCCGGTGGAGGGAGACGACGAGGTGGGCCGGCTCGCCACCACCTTCAACGAGATGCTCGACCGCCTCGAGGAGGCGTTCGCCACGCAGCGCCGCTTCGTCGACGACGCCGGACACGAGCTGCGGACCCCCATCACCGTGATCCGGGGCCAGCTCGAGCTGATGGGCGAGGACCCGGACGAGCGGAAGCAGACGATGGAGATCGTCAACAGCGAGCTGGACCGGATGTCGCGGATGGTGGAGGACCTGCTCACCCTGGCCCGGTCGGAGACCCCCGAGTTCATCGAGCGGAGACCCATCGACCTCGCCGACTTCATGGAGGAGATGCAGGTGAAGGTCTCCGGCCTGGTCGGCCGGGAGGTGGCCCTGGAGGAAGCGGGGCAGGGGGTCTTCTCCGGTGACCGGCAGCGGCTCACGCAGGCGGTCACCAACCTGGTCCGCAACTCGGTGGAGCACGGCGGACCCGAGGTGCGCGTCTCCATCGGCGGCAGCATCGACGCCGGCATCGTGAGGCTCTGGGTGACCAACGACGGGCCCGGGATCCCCGAGGAGGTCCGGGCCCGGATGTTCGAGCGGTTCTACCGGGGCAGCGGGCGCCGGTCGGGCACCGGCGCCGGCCTGGGTCTCGCCATCGTCCGTGCCATCGTGGAAGGGCACGGCGGCCGCATCGACCTGGAGAGCAGGCCCGGGCGGACGCAGTTCGAGATCTCGCTCCCCGCCGAGCCGACCGAGGAGGTGCAGTGGCCAGGATCCTGATCGCAGAGGACGAGCCGGGGATCGCCTCCTTCCTGGAGAAGGGGCTGCGGGCCGCCGGCTACACGACCCTCGTGGTCGAGGACGGGCGCACCGCCGCCCATGCGGCGCGTGACGACGACTTCGACCTGGTGATCCTCGACCTGGGGCTCCCCCTCATGGACGGGCACGAGGTGCTCGCGGAGATCCGGGGCCGCGGCGAGCGGCTCCCGGTGATCATCCTCACCGCCCGCACCGGCGTCCACGACACCGTCGCCGGGCTGGAGGGCGGAGCCGACGACTACGTCACCAAGCCGTTCCGCTTCGAGGAGCTGCTGGCCCGGGTGAAGATCCGGCTCCGGGACCACACGCCGGGCGGCGACGCCAACGTGGTCACCGCGGGGGACATCACCATCGACGTCCGCACCCGCAAGGTCCGGGTCGGAACGAAGGAGATGGAGCTCTCGGCGAAGGAGTACGCCATGCTGGAGACTTTCCTCCGACACCCCGGCCAGGTCCTCTCCCGCCAGCAGCTCCTCTCCCACGTGTGGGGCTACGACTTCGACCCGGGCTCCAACGTCGTCGACGTCTATGTCGGCTACCTCAGGAAGAAGCTCGGGAAGGACCGCATCGAGACGGTCCGGGGCATGGGATACCGGCTGGTCGTGGAGTGAAGCCCGCTAC
>QGUS01000332.1 GCA_003242515.1 Actinomycetota bacterium | reverse complement strand
TAAAGGACAGGGGGGGGTGTCGACGGCGCTGCCGGGACCAGGGAGGCCACCCGGCACGCCCTCCAGCACGGCAGGCGGGTCGCCTTCCTCGGCTGGCCGACGGGATCCGGCACCGGCGACGACCGCGCCTCCGGATGGCGGGAGGTGATCGGGGCGGAGGGTGACCCGACCAGCCCCCGGGTCGAGGTGATCGAGGACGTCAACGCAGCCCGGGCCGCCATCGAGCCCCACATCAGGGACCTGGACGCGGTCGTCTGCGTCTCCGACACCCTCGCCTTCGGCGCCTACCTGGCAGCCCTCGCCGCCGGGCGCAGGGAGCTCCCCATCTACGGCTTCGACAACACGCCGGTCGCCGAGGCGCTGGGGTTCTCCAGCGTGGAGCAGCAGCCGGAGGAGGTCGCCCGAGGCGTGCTCGAACTGCTCATGGGCCCGTCAGGCTCGGAGGTGACGCCCCGCCGCCCCTCCCCCGGCACGGCCCACGTCCTGGTGACGCCGAAGCTGATCGTCCGCGCGCGCTGAGGGCGCCGCATCAGGCCCGCGGCGGGCCTTCGAGGACGCCGGCGAGCCAATCGTCGTGCTCGATCCCGCTCCACGGCACCCACCCGTCCCGCCACCAGGTGACACCGGTGCCCTCGAACCCGGAAGCCCGGCGGGAGTCGCCGCTGAGCACCACGTCGAACGGGGCGTCGGCGTCCCGGTGCCGGTGGACCTCGTCGAGCAGGTCCCGGACGTCGGCCGGCGTCGGGTCGCGGTACTCCCCGGACTCGATCGCGAGGAAGGACGGGGCGATCCCGTCCCAGCGGGCGGCCCGGCGCACGGGGGCCCTGCGGGGCCACGTCGCCGCCACCCAGACCGGGATGCGGGGCTGCTGGTGCGGGGTCGGCCGGAAGGTCACCGGCTGGAGGCGGTAATGCCTGCCCTCGAACCCGAACGGCTCCCCCGACCACAGCCCGGCGAGGATCTCGAGGCCCTCGTCGAGCATCTCGGCGCGCACCCGCAGGTCCTCCTCTCCCCCGAACCGGGTGAACTCCGGGTCGGTGGGCCAGCCGAGGCCGACGCCCAGGGTGAGCCGGCCTGCGCTGAGCAGGTCGAGCGTGACGGTCTCCCTTGCGAGCTTCCACGGGTGGCGCCTCGGGATGGGAGTGACCATGGTCATCAGGCGTACCCGGTCGGTGACCATGGCCGCGGCGGCGAGAAGGATCCAGGGGTCGGCGACCTCCAGGCCGTCCTCGACGAGGATGTGGTCCCAGACGGAGATGCCGTCCCACCCGGCCTCCTCCACCCTGCGGGCGAAGTCGGCGAAAGCCTTCGGGTCGGCCCAGCGGCCGAAGTTGGGGACGTCGACGGCGAACCTCATGGGTGTCTGCCCGCCCTCAGGGCCAGGCGGCGGGACACGAAGGGTACGACGACGGGCGGGATGGCCAGCGGAGCGAAGGCCAGACTGCCGTCGGCCACGATCCAGGCGATGACGCCGACCAGGACGACCAGCGCGACCGGGACGCCGAACCGGGAGGTGGCCCGGGCCCGGTCCGCGCCGCAGAGGTGGAGCAACGCCCCCATGCCCCAGACCGCCCCGCCCAGGGTCGCGGGATAGAGACCGAAGTATCCGATGGCGAGGAGCTCGGACGCCTCGCCCAGCACGGCGTCGACGAGCAGGATGAAGATGGTCCCGAAGACGTGCGCGGCCAGGAGGGCCCCCGCTATGGACCCGAGGAGGGCCATGGCGTAGCCGCCGTCCGCGACCAGCCGGCTCCAGTCGTCTGTCTCCTCCGCCGGGGGCGGCGGCCCGTGGCGCATCCGCTCCACCAGGAGGGCGATCCACCGGGCCAGGAAGGGGACGACGAGGAGGCCGACGATCAGGACCGCATATGCGGCGAGGAGGCTCCACACCCGGTACGTCATCAGCCAGATGACGAGGAAGACGCCGCCGATGACGGGCAGCGAGACGATCCCGGTGAGGACGGGTGCGACCCTCCGACCCAGGGCCAGCGCTGTCGTCATCCCGACCATCGGGCGATCATCCCGGTGACGACGAACCCGGTGAGGACCAGGTCCGTGCGCTTATCAAAATTTCAGACCACACGAAAC
>QGUS01000067.1 GCA_003242515.1 Actinomycetota bacterium | reverse complement strand
TTTATTTAGCCTGCGCGATCGTCATGTGCATTGTTCTCTGTTGTTTTGTTATCACCATACCGACCCACACCGGGACCTCACCTCATTATTCCTCCGGCGCGCCAAGTGGTGCGCAGTGCCTCCACCAGTGCCGCCTCGTCGACCACGCCACCCCGTGACGCGTTGACCAGGTAAGACCCGGGCTTCATCCTGGCGATGGCCGCGGCGTCGATCAGGCCCCGCGTCTCGTCGTCGAGGGGGACGTGCAGGGAGATCACGTCGGCCTCGGCGATCACCCGGTCCAGGGGGCACAGCTCCAACCCGTCCGCCTCGGTCAAGTACGGGTCGTAGGCGATCACCGTCATCCCGAACGCCCGGGCGCGTGCGGCCACCTCGCGGCCGATCCTCCCGGCTCCGACGAGACCAAGCACCTTGCCGTGGCACTCGACGCCCTGGAAGGCGGCCCGGTCCCATGCGCCCTCGCGCATCGAGCGGTCCGCGGCCGGGACCATCCGCATCGCGGCCAGGATGAGGGCGAAGGTCAGTTCGGCGGCGGCGATGGTGTTGGCCGCCGGGGTGTTGAACACGGCGACGCCCCTCCGGGTGGCCTCCTCGACGTCGATGTTGTCGACCCCCACCCCGGCCCTGATCACGACCTTGAGCGAAGGGGCGAAGTCGAAGAGGGCGGCGTTCACCCTCGTTGCGCTCCGGACGATCAGGCCGTCGGCATCGGCCACCTCGCGGAGCACGTCCTCGCCCTTGGCGGGCACGATCTCGAAACGGTCGTCCTCCGCCAGGGCCGTCAGTGAGGCGACGGCGACGCCATCGGCAGCCACGACCTTCATGCCACCACCTCGTCCAGCTCGGCCAGGAGCGCCTTCAGGCCGTCGACCGTGTGGTCGCCCATGTGCCCGATCCGGAAGGTGCGGTCCTGGATCTTCCCGTAGCCGCCGCCGATGGTCCACCCGCGTTCGGCCATCGCGGAGACCACGCGCTTCGGCTCGGGGTGGTTGACGCATGTGACGGTCGGCGAGCGGCCCTCCGGGACGGCGAAGACGCCCAGGCCGGTGCCCTCCGCCCACTCCACGGTGAGCGCCTGCATCCGGCGGTGCCTCTCCCAGCGGGCCTCGATCCCCTCTTCGAGGATCCGCTCCAGCTGTGCGTCGAGCGCATAGAGCAGCGAGACGGCAGGCGTGGCGGGCGTCTGGTTCTTCTCCAACGACTCCACCAGCTTCACGAGGTCGAAGTACCAGCCGCGGTCGGGGATGGTGGCGGCCCGCTCCATCATGGCCTCGGACGGCACGGCGAAGGCGAGGCCGGGCGGGAGCGCCAGGGCCTTCTGGGAGCCGGTGAGGATGAAGTCGATGCCCCAGTCGTCGGGACGGACCTCGACAGCGCCGATACCGGTGACCGAGTCGACCAGGAGCAGCGTGTCCGGGTGCTCCGCCACCACGGAGGCGATGCCCTCGAGGTCCTGTAGCGCCCCGGTCGAGCTCTCGGAGTGGGTGACGGTGACCGCCTCGTAGCGGCGGTCACGGAGCCGCTCGGCCAGCCCGTCCAGGTCGTGGATCTGGCCCCATTCCACCTCCCAGACGTCGACCTCCCGGCCGCAGGCCCTAGCGATGGAGGCGAAGCGGCTGGAGAAGGCTCCGTTGACCAGCGCCAGCACGGGGCCGGTGTGGACTCCGTTGCGGATGGCCGCCTCCATGAGGCCGGACGCAGCGGAGGCGGAGACGATGACGGGACACCGGGTCTGGAACACCACGGCGAGACCGGACGCGATGCGGGCGAGCAGTTCCTCGATGGCCCGGCCGCGATGACCGATCATCGGGCGGGTCTGAGCGGCGAGAACGTCGGGATGGACCTCGGTGGGCCCGGGAAGGAAGAACCGGCCGGTCTCAGAGGGCGTCATTCGCGGTTTCTACCAGCGACCGGGCCGAACACCCAAAATGAGCGCCGTCAGGCGCCCCGGATGACGATCACGCCCATGGCGGCGAGCACCACCACGTAGCAGCCCATGGCCAGGGCGAACCCCGCGGCGAAGAACCGGCTCAGCAGGCTCTTCTCGTAGCGGAGGTGCATGAACCAGCCGACGACGGTGAGGAACTTCAGGGTCGACAGGATGACGAGCAGGACGGCGTTCATCGCCCCCAGCTCGAGCTCCTTGTCGATGTAGAAGAGGGCGACCTCGATGGCGGTGACCAGCGCCAGGAAGCCGGCGATCTTCCAGTACTGGGACGGTGAAGGGTGGTGGTGCTGCTCTGCGCTCATGCCGGGGGAAGGGACAGCAGGTACACGACCGTGAAGATCACGATCCAGATGATGTCGACGAAGTGCCAGTAGAGGCCGACCATCTCCACGTTCAGCCCGCTCTTCTGGCTGAGACCGCCCCGGGCCCGGGAGATGCCCCAGAGGGAGAGGAGCAGGAGCACGCCGATGGCGACGTGGATGCCGTGGAACCCGGTCAGCACGTAGAACGCCGACGCCGCCGGGTTGGTGGTCAGCTTCATGTCGTAGTTCACGATGAACTCGGTGAACTCGAACACCTGGCCGCCGAGGAAGACCGCGCCGAGCGCCGCCGTGGCGAAGAGCCAGGTGCGGGTGCCGTTCTGGTCGCCCCGGGAGAATGCGTTGTGGGCCAGCACCATGGTGAGCGAGCTCATCAGCAGCACGAACGAGCTCACCGAGGTGAACGGGATGTCGTAGACCTCGGCGGGGTACGGCCCGGTGAACCCGCCCCGGTTCGAGTAGAGCAGGTAGTTGGTGATCAGGGCGCCGAAGAAGAGGAACTCCGAGCTGAGGAAGATCCACATCCCCAGCTTGAGGTTGGAGACGCCGGTGGACTCGTGCTCTTCGTGATCCGTCTCGACGGCGTGCACGTCAGCCATGGACCTCGACCACCTCTTCCTCGCCGTGCTCCTCGTCGTGGTCGTCGTGCCCGTAGTGAGGCTCGTCCGCGGGCTCGATGCCCCAGCCGATGGCGGAGGCCAGGACGATCAGGGCGCCGAGCACGATCAGGCCCTTCCCAACGAGGCTGGTGTGATAGACGATGCCGTAGAAGATCAGCGGCACGCCCAGGCCGATGAGGAACGGGAAGAAGCTCGGGCTGGGCAGGTGGATGGGCTCCCGCGGGTTGTTCCCGATGTCCTCCAGACGGGCGAGGATCTCGTCCGCATCGGCGCGGCGCACCGGGCGACCCTCCTCGTCCTCCTCGTACTTCATGTGCCAGAAGTGGTCGAGGCTGGTGATCTCGAGCGACTCACTGAAGTTGTGCTCCGGGGTCGGGTTCGGGGTCATCCACTCGATGGTGCGGGCATCCCACGGGTCCATGCCCGCCACGGTGCCCCTACGGCGGCTCTTCCGCCAGTTGTACATGAACACCAGCATGGCGAGGGCGATGATGAAGGCGCCCGCCGTGACCACCTGGTTCCACCCCTCGAGACCCATCTCCGGGGCGTACTTCCAGGTGCGTCGGACCATGCCCTGCAGACCGAGCCAGTGCATCGGGGCGAACGTCATGTTGAACCCGATGAAGGTCAGCCAGAAGTGCAGCTTGCCGAGCTTCTCGTCGAGGAGCCGGCCCGAGTACTTCGGGAACCAGTAGTAGAGGCCCGAGAACAGGCCGAACACCGCGCCACCGAAGATCACGTAGTGGAAGTGGGCGACCACGTAGTAGGTGTCGGTCTCCTGCCAGTCGGCCGGCACGATCGAGTGGGTGACTCCGGAGAGGCCGCCGATCGTGAACATGGCGATGAAGCCGATGGCGAAGAGCATCGCCGGGGTGAACCGGATCCTTCCTCCCCAGAGGGTCCCCAGCCAGTTGAAGATCTTGATGCCGGTGGGGATGGCGATCGTCATCGTCGCCAGGCCGAAGGCCGCCTGGGCGACCGGCGTGATGCCGGACGAGAACATGTGGTGGGCCCACACGCCGAAGCCCAGGAAGGCGATGGCCGCGCCGGCGAACACCACCGCCGAGTACCCGAACAGCGGCTTGCGGGCGAAGGCGGGCATGACCTCGGAGACGATGCCCATCGGCGGCAGGATGATGATGTACACCTCCGGGTGGCCGAACAGCCAGAAGAGGTGCTGCCACAGGATCGGGTCACCGCCGTTCTGGGCGGCGAAGAACAACGACCCGAACTGCCGGTCCGTCGTCACCATGAACAGCGCCACGGCGATGATCGGCAGCGAGAAGAGCAGCAGGAACGCCGTCACCGTGGTCATCCACGCGAACACGGGCATCCGCATCAGCTTCATGCCCTTGGCCCGCATGTTGAAGGTGGTGACGATGAAGTTCACCGACGACACCAGGGAGGAGAGGCCGAGGATCTGGAGGCCGCCGGCCCAGAAGTCCATGGCCGTGCCCGGGGTGTAGAACGGGCCCGCGTTCGGCTGGTAGCCGAACCAGCCCCCGTCCGGGGAGTTGGCCAGCCAGTTGAAGCTGCCGGGGCCGCCTCCTTCCGGCAGGTTGCCCGCCACGCCCTCGACGCCCGCCGGGGGCAGGGAGGTGCCGAAGAAGAAGGTCGAGTACATGAAGATCGCCCCGAAGAAGAACACCCACCACGAGAGGGCGTTCAACCGGGGGAAGGCCACGTCCCGCGCCCCGACGAGCAGCGGGAGCATGTAGTTCATGAACGCCGCCGAGGCCGGCATGACGAAGAGGAAGACCATCGTCGTGCCGTGCATCGTGAACAGCGCGTTGTAGGCGCCGGCGGTCAGGAACTCGGCGTTGGCCTGCGAGAGCTGGATCCGGAGCAGGAGGGCCTCGATGCCGCCCACGATGAAGAAGAAGAAGGCGGCATAGCCGTACATGATCCCGATCCGCTTGTGGTCGACGGTCGTGATCCACGACCAGAGGCCGGTCTTCGACCGCGGCCTGCGGAAGATCGACGTCGCCGGGCGTTCAGCTGTTGCGGTCATCGGCTCTCCTCGAGGAACACGATCAAGTTATCGATCTCCTCCGCGGTCAGCGCCAGGTTGGGCATGTAGCTGCCCGGCTTCACGGACGGCGGGTCGGCCAGCCAGCGGCGCAGCGCGTCCTCCCGGGACTCTCCGTACTCGGGCAGGACGGCCCCGGCGAAGACGTTGCGGGACGCGAAGTGGGTCAGGTCCGGGCCGTTGAAGGCGTCGGCCGGGACGATGTTCCCGCCCTCGCCGTCGACGCGGTAGCTGTGGCACTGCGTGCAGCCCTTGTTGACGAACACCTGGTAGCCCTCCCAGGCCTGCGTCCCCTCGGCGGGGAGCACCGCGGGCTGCTGCTGCGCCTCCACCCAGGCCTGGAAGTCGGCCGGCGCCAGCGCCAGCACGCGGGCCCGCATCAGGGAGTGGGAGAGGCCGCAGTACTCGGCGCAGTGGGCCCAGAACTCGCCCGGCTCGTAGGACTCGAGGCGGAGCTCGGTGAACTGGCCCGGGACGAGGTAGCGCTTGCCGTGGAGGGCAGGCGCCCAGAAGTTGTGGAGCACGTCGTCGGAGGTCATCTCCAGGCAGGCCTCCTCGCCGGCGGGGATGACCACGACGTTGGCCGTGTCGATGCCGTAGTCCGGGTACTGCACCTCGAACCACCACTGGTGCCCGGTGAGCTGGATCCGCATCGAGTCGGGATCACAGCCGGTGAGGTCGAACACCGACTGCACCGTCGGCACGGCGATGGTGGCGAGGATGAGCGCCGGGATCACCGTCCAGACGACCTCGAGCCTGGCGTTGCCGTGGAGCTGCTTCGGCTCCTTGGCGCCGCTGCGGTCCCGGAACCGGACCACGATCACGATCAGCGCCACCACCACGAAGGCGAAGACGCCGGCCGCGATGTTGAAGACCATCCAGAACAGATCGTCGATCCGCTCGGCGTTGGGGCCGGCGGGCTTCCATGAGGTGAGCGCGGCGTCCTCGATCTCGACGAGGGAGCACGCCCCCAGCAGAAGGGCGAGACCCAGGAGGGTTAGGACGCGACCCAAGCGACCGGATTTGGCCATCGCCGCCGCATCATAAGGAGATTCCCGACGGCCGACCAACTTGGCGCCCCGGAGAGGCCCCGGACCGCCCGCGGAGTGGCGCTGGCGGCTCATATCAGGGCGTCGATCAGAACGAGCGCGAACAGCGCCGCCAGGTAGTAGTTGGACGTCACGAACAGGCTCATCGCCCGGGACGGGTCCCGGTGCGCCCGCCAGGTGTCCCACAGGAACCAGGCCCCCAGGCCGAGCGAGCCGAGCAGGTATACCCATCCCATCCGGCCCAGCGGGACGAGCAGGAGCGACACCGCGACCACCAGCGCGGTGTACAGGAGCATCCGCCGCGTCGTGGCGCCGACACCGGCGACCACCGGCATCATGGGCACGCCCGCGGTCTCGTAGTCGTCCCGGTACCGGAGGGCGAGCGCCCAGAAGTGCGGCGGCGTCCAGTAAAAGACGATGAAGAAGAGCGCCCAGGCGGCGGGCTCGACCATCCCGGTCACGGCGGCCCATCCGGTCAGCACCGGGGCCCCGCCGGCGGCGCCGCCGATCACGATGTTCTGGGGGGACCGCCGCTTCAGCATCAGCGTGTAGACGAACACGTAGAAGAGGAGGGCGGCGGTGGAGATCGAGGCGGCCAGCCAGTTGCTGGTCAGGCCGAGGATGAGGAACCCCAGGACCCCGAGAACGACGCCCTGGACGAGGGCGTGGCGCGGCGGCACCTCGTGACGGGCCAGCGGACGCCGGCGGGTGCGGCGCATCTTCTCGTCGATGTCCCGGTCTAGGTAGCTGTTGAGCGTGTTCGCCCCGGCGGCGGAGAGGGTGCCGCCGATCAGAGTCGCCACGACGAGCCCGGTCCCGGGCCAGCCGCGTCCGGCAAGGACCATGGAGGGCACGGTGGTGATGAGCAGCAGCTCGATGATGCGCGGCTTGGCCAGGGCTACGTAGGCCCGGATGCGCGAGCCGAGGTCGCCTGCGGAGGCGGCCCGCTGGCCGGACGCCGCTGGGGAGGTCATCGCCAGGGACACTAGACGGCAGCCGCGGCTACCCCTCCTGCGATACCCTGCCGCCGATGCGCTGGGTTCGACGGATTCTCGTTCTCCTGCTCGTTCTCGTACTCGTGGGCGCCGGCTTCATGCTCTGGACCATCCGGCGCTCGTTCCCCAAGGTCGACGGGGAGATGCGGGTGGAGGGCCTCCAGGCCCCGGTGACGGTCCACCGTGACCAGTGGGGCGTGCCGCACATCTTCGCCACCTCCGACCACGACCTCTTCTTCGCCCAGGGCTTCGTGCACGCCCAGGAGCGCTTCTGGCAGATGGACTTCTGGCGGCACATCGGATCGGGCCGCCTGTCGGAGATGTTCGGCGAGAGCCAGGTCGAGACCGACATGTTCCTCCGCAGCATGGGGTTCGCCCACCTGGCCGAGCAGGAGCTGGCCACGATGCCGGAGAGCCACCGCCAGAGGCTCCAGTGGTACGCCGACGGCGTCAACGCCTACATCGACGGGCGCTCCGGCGCGGAGATCAGCCTGGAGTACGCCATCCTCGGGCTGCAGAACTCCGGCTACGAGATCGAGCCCTGGACCCCGATCCACACCCTGACCTGGGCGAAGCTCATGTCCTGGGACCTCTCCGGGAACCTGCGCGAGGAGCTGGAGCGGATCCGCCTCTCCCGGATCGTCGCCCCCGAGCGGCTCGCCGAGATCCCCCCGCCGTACCCGGCCGACCGTCCGGCGATCGCCGCGGCCTCGTACTCCGGGCCGGACCCCACCGGCGACGCCGCCTCCGCCGCCCTGCCGGACCGGTCGGTCCCCGGCCTGCTCCAGGCCGCGGAGCGCGCACGGGCCCCA
>QGUS01000331.1 GCA_003242515.1 Actinomycetota bacterium | reverse complement strand
CGCCCACCACCGGGCCCGCCGCCCCGTCCCGGTCGGCTCCGACCTGGTGGAGACCGCCCAGCGTTTCGTCCCCGCCGAGCTCGTCGGCCGGGTGCTGGGCTCGGTCCGGGAGACCCCCCCGGAGAGGCTCGAGGAGCTGGACGAGCCGATGCGGGCCCTCGTCGACACGCTGGTCGACTGTGTCCACGCGGCCGCCAGCTCAGGCAACGAGATGTTCGTCGCCGGCGCCCAGCGCATGCCCACTGCCTGGGACGATGCCTCCACGATCTCCCGCGTCCTCGAGATCCTCCAGCGGGAGGCAGAGCTGATGAAGATCATCGCCGGCGCCTCCGCTCTCACCGTCCAGCTCGGCACCGAGATGCTGGAGCACGAGCCGCTCGACCTCGCCGTCGTCTCCCGCACCTTCGACGCTTCCGGCGAGGCCGGCTCCGTCGGCGTCATCGGGCCGATGCGGATGAACTACAAGCGCGCCATCCAGGCCGTCGAAGAGGTGTCCCGCGAGCTCGAGAGCCAGATCGGCTCGACGGTCGACTGATGGCGCGGGACTACTACCAGGTGCTCGGGGTGGACCGGAACGCCACCACCGAGGAGATCAAGAAGGCCTTCCGGAAGATCGCCCGGCAGACGCATCCGGACATGAACCCGGACGACCCGGAGGCCGCGGCCCGGTTCCGCGAAGCCGCCGAGGCGTACGAGGTCCTCTCCAACCCCGAGACCCGCCGCCGTTACGACCAGGGCGACAGCTTCAACCTGGAGGACCTGCTCGGCGGGTTCGGCGGGTTCGACGACCTGCTCCGCTCCGTCTTCGGCGAGGGGTTCTTCGGGTCGGGCAGCCGGCGCCGCACCCAGCGGGGCCGTGACGTCCTCGTCCGCAAGGAGGTCCCCCTGGAGGTCGCCGCGTTCGGTGGCCCGATCACCGTCGCCTACAAGACCCGGGTGCGCTGCCCGGACTGCCAGGGCACCGGCGCCGGGCCCGGCACCCGGCCGGTGACCTGTCCCGAGTGCGGCGGCTCCGGCCAGATCCGCATGACCCGCCGTTCCGTCTTCGGGACGATGATGACCGCGACCGACTGCGGCCGGTGCGGGGGAGAGGGCACGACCGTCGAGAGGCCCTGCCCGGCATGCTCGGGCACGGGCGCCGTCACCGACCAGGTGAGCGTCGAGGTGGAGGTACCCGCCGGGGTCTCCACCGGAAGCAGGCTGCGGCTCGCCGGCCGTGGCGAGTCGGCCGGCCGGGGCGGGCATGTCGGCGACCTCTACGTCGAGCTGGTCGTGGCGGACGACCCCCGCTGGGAGCGTCACGACAACGACCTATGGCACTGGGTCACCATCGGCTTCGCCGAGGCGGCCCTCGGCACCACCGTCTCCGTCCCGCTGATCGAGGGTGGCGAGACCGAGCTGGAGATCCCGGCCGGCACGCAGCCCGGCGAGATCTTCCGGCTGCGCGGGCATGGCATGACCGTGCTGGGCCGATCGGTGCGCGGTGACCTGCTGGTGCACGTGAACGTGGAGATCCCCAGGCAGCTCACTCCGGAGGAGGAGGACCTGCTCCGGCAGTGGGCGGCCCTGCGGGGCGAGAGGATCGACCGGGCCCGAGCGTGAAGCACGTCCCGCACATGATCGTCGGCGCCCCGTGGCCTGCGGGAGAGCTGCCCCTCGACCCCCTCCAGTGGCGCCACCTCACCAAGGTCCTCCGGATGAGGGAGGGCGACCGGGTCACCTACTCGGACGGCCTCGGCGTCACGGGGGAGGGGACCCTCGGCGACCAGACCATCGTCAGGGGCGCCGAGTCGGAGGTGGCCAGGCCCGCGGAGGTGACGGTCGTGGTGGCCCCGCCCGCCAACAAGGACCGCTGCCGGTTCCTCGTCGAGAAGCTCGCCGAGCTCGGGGTCGCCCGGCTCGTGTGGCTGGACAGCCGCCACGGCCAGGGCCGGCCCCCGTCGCCGGCCAAGGCCTTCTCGTGGGTCCTGGCGGCCACGGAGCAGTCCCGGGGCGCGTGGCTGATGGAGATCGATCCCGAGCCGATGCGGCTGGCCGACCTGACGACCGGCTACGCCGTATGCGATCCTTCGGGGCCGAGGGAGACCCCGGACA
>QGUS01000066.1 GCA_003242515.1 Actinomycetota bacterium | reverse complement strand
ACCGTCGGTACCGAGGTACGGGCCGGTCTGACCGCGTTCCTCGTGATGGCCTACATCCTGTTCGTGAACCCGGGCATCCTCGGTGATGCCGGGCTCGATCCGGCGGCGGTAGGCGCGGGCACGGCCCTCGTGGCAGGCGTGCTGACCATCCTGATGGGCGTATTCGGGAACATCCCGATCGCCATGGCCGCCGGTCTCGGACTGAACGCTGCGGTGGCCTACACCCTCGTGCTCGGTTCCGGCCTCACGCCGGCGGGCGCCATGGGCGTGATCGTCCTCGAGGGCATCGTGGTCACGGCGCTGGTGCTGCTCGGAGCCCGCGAGGCGATCATGAAGGCCATCCCGACCTCGCTGAAGCGGGCCATCGGCGTGGGCATCGGCCTGTTCATCCTGTTCATCGGATTCGTGAACGCAGGCCTCATCGCCCGACCCGCCGGCCCGGACCCGATCGTGCACTTCGTGTTCCCGAACACCACGGGTGCGTGGGTGGCGCTGGTCGGCCTGGCCCTGACGGTCATCCTCTACACCCGGAAGGTGCCCGGGGCGCTGATAATCAGCATCCTGGCCACCACGGTTATCGCCCTGATCGCGGGTGTCGCCGAGTTCCCCGAGAGCTTCAGCGTGGCGCCGTCGTTCTCCACGCTCGGCCAGTTCGACCTCGGCAACGTCTTCCAGGTGCTGGGCCTCTCCACGGCGTTGTTGACGGTGTTCGCCTTCATGCTCACCGACTTCTTCGACACGATGGGGACGGTCACGGGCGTCGCCGAGCAGGCCGGTCTGGCCGATGAGGACGGCGACATCCCCAACCTCGGCAAGATCCTGCTGGTCGACTCCATCGGTGCCGCCGCCGGCGGCATGGCGGGCGTCAGCTCCAACACCAGCTACATCGAGAGCTCGGCGGGCGTCGCCGAGGGCGGCCGCACCGGCCTCACCTCGGTGGTGACGGGCGTCCTGTTCCTGCTGGCGATCTTCATCTCGCCGCTCGCAGGGATCGTCCCGGCGGTCGCCACCGCGCCGGCTCTGATCCTGGTCGGCTTCCTGATGGCGGGGCTGATGAAGGACATCGACTTCACGGACATCGAGGAAGGCTTCCCGGCCCTCCTGGCGATGATCTTGATGCCGCTGACCTACAACATCACCGTCGGCATCGGCGCCGGCTTCGTGATGCACACCCTGCTCAAGGTCGTGAATGGCAAGGCCCGCGAGGTCCACTGGCTGATGTGGGTGGTCACGGTCGCCTTCATGATCTACTTCGCCCAGGCCGCACTGCTCGGCAACGCCGTGGTCGGCTGATCCGCTGCGATTCGACGCCGATGTGAGGGAGGGCCCTGCGGGGCCCTCCCTCATTCCATGGACGGCGACTACCCGGCGACGGGTGACAGGGGCTTGGTGAGGATCTCGTCGGCGATCCCGTACGCCACGGCCTCCTCGGCCGTCATCCACCGGTCGCGTTCGGTGTCCTCAGCGATGCGCTCCACCGGCTGTCCCGTGTGGACGGCGAGGATCCGGTGCATCTCCTTCTTCTGCCGCACCAGCTCGCGGGCATGGATCTCGATGTCGGTGGCCTGCCCGGCGATGCCACCGCCGTGGATCGCCGGCTGGTGGATCAGGACCCTGGAGTGGGGCAGGACCCGTCGGCGTCCGGGGTCCCCGGCGGCGAGGATCACCGCTCCGGCGGAGGCGGCCATGCCGATGCAGGTCGTCGCCACCGGCGGGCGGACGTACTGCATGGCGTCGTAGATCGCCATCATCGCCGGCCCCTCCCCGCCCGGGGAGTTGATGTACAGGTGGATCTCCTTGTCGGGGTCCTCGCTCTCCAGATGGAGCAGCTGGGCGACGATCACGTTGGCCAGGGCCGAGTCGAACTCCCGTCCCAGGAAGACGATCCGGTGCGCCAGGAGCCGGGAGAAGATGTCGTAGGCGCGCTCGCCCCGTGCCGACGGTTCGACGACCGTGGGTATCAGAGTCACTTCGGGCCTCCTCGGGCTATAGTGCAACTAGTCGGTTGCACCACACGCTACCACCACCCGCAACTAGTGGGTTGCACCAAGAGGAGCAGGCATGGAGGAAGTGGCTGTCGAGAGGTCGGTGACGGTCGAGGCGTCACCCGAGGAGGTCTGGGAGAGCGTCGTCGACGGCGAGCTCGCCGGGGAGTGGATGGGGGCGCCCATGTCCATCGAGCCTCGGCCCGGCGGGCGGATCGACTTCGCCCCCGACGACGTCCCCTACCTGGGGACCGTCGAGGAGGTGGACCCCGGCCGCTCCATCACCTGGTCCTGGCGTCACCCGGACCGCG
This sequence comes from Actinomycetota bacterium, assembly GCA_003242515.1. Classification (GTDB taxonomy): domain Bacteria; phylum Actinomycetota; class Acidimicrobiia; order Spongiisociales; family ZC4RG35; genus ZC4RG35. The sequence continues at coordinate 5,501 of QGUS01000066.1, read as the reverse complement.
ACCCCTCGCAGGTGACGATCACCATCGAGCCGGAGGGGGACGGCACCCGGGTCACGGTCATCGAGCGTCTCCTCCCCTACACGGTGACCGATGCCCGAGAGTGGCCCCCGGTGGTGACCCGCGGGCTCCCGGAGGTCCCGCTGGCGGCATGACCGACAACGTGTTCGCCGCCCTGGCCGACCCTACGCGGCGGACGGTCTTCTCCCTTCTGGTCGAGTCCGGACCGGCCAGCGCCACGCGACTGGCCGACCGTCTCCCGGTCAGCCGTCAGGCGGTCGCCAAGCACCTGGCGGTCCTGGAGGACGCGGGCCTGGTCACCAGGGAGAGGGCAGGCCGGGAGACCCGGTTCGCGGCCAACCCGGCCGCCCTCGAAGACGTGGCCCGCTGGATCGAAGAGGTGGGCGCCACCTGGGAGGCCCGCCTCCGCCGTCTCCAGGACCGTTTCGCTCAGTAGGCGAAGTGGATGTGAGCCCGGTGGTGGGCCGGGTTCTCGATCTCGTCGACGACCGCCCGGGCGAAGTCGGCGCCGGAGATGTCCGACTCGCCGGTCTCGTCGAACAGGGCGACGCCATCGCTGGAGACCCGGTAGGTGCCCCGCTCGGTGCCGGGGTTGAAGGAGCCGAACTTCCCGGCCGGGCTCACGAACACCCAGTCGGCGTCGACCTCGCCGGCTGCCAGGACCTCGAGGATGGAGTGCATCTCGCGGGCCTCGGCGGCGTAAATCTCGGGGATGTCGCCCTCGACGATGCGGGGAGCCCCCGGGGCGGGGCGCATCGAGCTGAACCCGCCGATCACGACGAACCGGGCGCCCGCCTCGGCAGCCTTCTTCCCGAGCTCCAGGTAGAGGGGACGGAGCTTGCCGGCGTTGTCGCCGCGGGGTGACAGGGCGGCCACCACCACGTCGGCACCGGAGAGGTCCGGGAGGGACACATGGACGTCGGCCTGGGCGTACTCCACGCCGTCCACGGGGTTGGCCGGGGCGCTGCGACTGAAGGCCACCACCTGGTGACCCCGCCTGGCGGCCTCGGCGACGATGTTCGCACCGGCGTACCCGGTGCCTCCGAGAACGAGGATCTTCATGACGCCTTGATACACCGCTCCGGGCCCGAGTATTCCCGACGGGGGCTACCTCGCGCCCTTCGCCCCGGCTGGCCCGGAGCCGGACTCACCCCCGGAGGGTCCACCGCCTGTTCATGGCTCCACTGCGAGAGCGTCCGGTCGGGGTACGGCGGACCGGGTACGGCTCTTCAGAACGCTGAGACGTCGCGCACGTTCTGGAGACGGACCTGGCTCTGGGCGACGAGGCGTCCGTCCTCCTCCCGCGTGATCTCCACGTTCCAGATCTGCTGGGTGCGCCCCCGGTGGACCGGGGTGGCCACCGCGTGCAGGGTGCCGGAGGTGGTCGCCTTCAGGAAGTTGGTGATGTTGGTGAGGCCCACCGCCCCGGCCATGCCCTGGGCCTGCGCCCAAGTGGCGGCGCCGGTGGATGCGACCGTCTCCGACAGCGTGCAGTAGACGCCGCCATGGACGATGCCGTAGGGCTGGTGGTGGTCCTCGGTGATGACCAGCCTGCCGGCCGCACAGTCGGGACCGATCTCGGTCATCTCGATCCCGGTGTAGCCGACGAAGGTCCTGCGATCTTCGAACGGGTTCTCCATCACGCTCCGCAACCTGCTGAGAGTCTGCGCATCAGGCCGAGATCATCGTTGACGTACTCCCAGATTTCCACCCACTCGCCCTCGTAGTAGCTGCCGTGAAGGACGATCTCCATCTTCCCGTCGCCGTTGAGGTCGCCGATGCCGCCGATGGAGTAGACGTACTGGATGTCCCCCTCCCCGCCGGGCGCGGTGGCGATCAGGCCCCCGAGGATCAGGGTCTGCACCTCGCCGTCGACGACCTTCCGCATGAAGGCGACGGAGTAGTCGCCGGGGTTGACCGTCCAGAACGGCTGCTCGATGTTGGCGGCGACGACGACCACCTCGTTCACCCCGTCGCCTTCCAGGTCGACGCGGAGCACCTGCTTCACGATCGGTGCGGCGATGTCGAGGCCGTGGGAGGCGAGCAGCTCACGGGCGTGCCCGATGTGGGTGGAGGTCGGGGCCAGCACCTCGAGGAGGTGCGGCTGGACGATCCAGGGGGCCGAGATGGCGACGCCGACGGGGCCGGGCCACTCGCCGAGACGGGCGGGGTCGCTGAGCTCAACGCCCGGGTTGAACACGGGCTCGCAGAGCTCGGTCGGGGCTCCGCCGCGGACGATCCCCGACCCGGCGAACGAGACCACCTGATAGTCCTCCCCTCCGGAGACGGGCAGCGAGGCGACGGTTCCCACCCACTTGCTTCCGTCCCACCAGCCGAGTGCGCCCCAGGGGGCGACGATCAGCGGCCTGGACGCCCACCGTCCCGGGACCGTGGACGCGGTCGGTGCCGTGGTGGTGGTCGTGGGAGGGATGGTCGTCGTGGTGGTCGTGCTGGTGGTCGTGCTGGTGGTGCTGGTCGTGGTCGAGGTGGTGGTCGTCGACTCCTCGGGGAGCGTCGACGATGTCGTGGTCGTGTCTTCGGCGGACGGGCGGCCGCATGCGGCCACCAGGAGCGCCAGCACGACGGCGCCGGCGAGTGCCCTCCTCATGTCGACAAGCTAGCTGCCGGCCCTCAGGGCGTTCAGGCTGATCCCGAACCGGGCCACCAGCCGCGGCAGCAGGTGCACGGGCATGCCCACGACGGTGTGGGCGCTCCCCCGGATCGACTCGACGAACACGCCGCCGTACTCCTGGAGGGCGTACGAGCCGGCCTTGTCCATGGGCTCGCCGCTCGCCACGTAGTCGTCGATCTCCTCCTCGGTCATCGGGAGCATCCTGACCTCGGTCACGTCGACGGCAGACTCCACGGCGAGCTCCCCGTCCCGGTACCCGGCGACGGCGATGCCCGTCATCACCTCATGGGTCTCCCCCTGGAGCCGGCGCAGCATCGCCCGTGCCTCCTCGGGGTGGGCGGGCTTGCCGAGGATCCGGCCCTCGTGGACCACGACGGTGTCACAGCCGATGGCGAGCGCCTCCGGCTCGGCGGCGGCTGCGGCCTTCTCCCGGGCGAGCCGCTCCACGTAGGCGGGCGGGCTCTCGTCGGGCCTGCGGGTCTCGTCGACGTCGGCGGGACGGACCTCGAAGGCCAGGCCGAGGCCCTTCATCATGGCCGACCGGCGCGGCGACGCGGATGCGAGCAGCAGCCTCAGACCATCCTCCCGAGACGGATCACGACGGACGGGTGGAAGAGGACGCCGGGCTCCTCGTAGGGGTTCGCCGGGAACAGGACGGCGTTGGCCGGGGTGCCGGGCTCGTACCCGACGGGTCGGCCGGTGGCCTCGAGACCCGAGGACGAGACGGCGTCGATTGCGGCCCTGACGGGCAGCCCGTACTCGATCAGCTTCGCCGCCTCCGACGCCACGTTGGTCGGCGTGCCCACCAGGTCGGTGCCGGCCAGGACGCGGGCACCGGTCTCTGCGGCGACGCCGAGCAGCCGGCGCACGTTCTCCAGGCCCTCGGTGAGCAGCTTCCCTCCGGACGACTCGAGGCCGAGCTGCTGGATGGTGTGCTCGACCCGGAGGATCGTGGGGACCCACATGCCGCCTCTGGCAGCCAGCGCCTCCACGTCCTCGTCGGTGAGGAACAGGCCGTGCTCGATGGACTGGACCCCCGCCCGCACCGCCATCGAAGGCACCTCGCGGGCCATGGTGTGGATGGCGACCCGGGCGCCCTCCTCCCCCGCGATCCGGACGGCCCTGCGCAGTTGCTCCTCGGTGAAGTTGGCCACCGGCCCGATGCCCTTGCGGGGCCAGTCGCCGACCATCTTCACCCAGCCGGTGCCGGCCCGGGCCTGTTCCAGCACGGCCCGGTCGAGGGTGTCGTCGTCGACCTCCAGGGCGACGCCTGTCATGTAGCCGCCCTCGTTGGCGAGGAGCCGGACGGCGGCCTCGACGTCGGGACGCTCCCCTGGAGGGACCCGCTCGGCGGCGCGCACGGCGATGTCGTCCATCCAGCCCTTGTCGAGCAGCAGCATGACTCCCGCCCGCAGCGACTCCCGCAGTCTCTCCTCGGCCCCCTCGGGGTCGCCGGCGAGGTAGTCGAGCCGCTCCCGGGCGACGTGGCTGTGGGCGTCCACCAGGCCGGGGAGGGCCCAGGTCCCCTCCCCCACGACCTCGTCGGCGGGGCCTTCGGGCTCGGCCCAGACGCCGTCACGGACTTCCCTGGTAACCACCTCGCCGTCGGGCGAGCGAAGGATCACTCTCATATCCGCGACGGTACCCGGCGTGCGCTGCCGATAATGACGCGGTGAAGCGGGTGGTCGCCTCCCTGTTCGTGGTACTGGCCGCCTGCGCGGACGCCACGACTGCCACCACGACCGCCCCGGCTCCGACCACGACCACCACGCTCGTGGCCACCACCACGACCGTCCCGGACCTCCCCGTGGTGCTCGAGGACTGCGACCAGCCCCCGGCTCCGTTCTCCGCGCTCTGCGAGTCCTACGGGTTGCTCGTCGACTGGCACGTGGACCGTCCCGTCGACCTGCAGGTGATCGCCGAGGCCGCCCGGGCCGCGCTCCGGGAGGACCTGTCCGACCTGCCCACGGCGGCCCCGCCCCGCACCCTCTTCTGCGCGGTCCCCCACGACGCTTTCGGCCCGTTCTGCGACGATCTGGCCCGGGTGATGGCCACCCAGCGGGTCGACCCCAAGGCCCTGATGGACCGGGTCGTCACCCACGCCATCGAGTCCGCACTCGGCCCCTTCACCTACTACCTCTCCCCCGAGCTGGTGAAGGGTTTCCGGGACAACGGCGTGGTCGGCGGCGTCGGCATCCTGCTCGACGCCACGGACGCCGCGGGGTCCCGTTGCGCCCGCATCGCCCCGTCATGCCCGCTGCGGATCGTCTTCGTCCTGGAGGGCAACCCGGGCACAGAGGCGGGGCTCCAGGCGGGTGACGTCATCGTCGCCGTGGACGGAACTCCCGTCGACGGCCAGGGGTTCGCCGCCACAGCCTCGAAGATCGCCGGGGACGAGACCGGTGAGGTGACCCTCACTATCCGGCGGGACGGGCAGGAGATGGAGATCACCCTGACCCGCGCCCCTCTCGACTTCCCCACCGTCGAGTACGGCGTGGAGGCCGGCCGGGTCGCCTACCTGAGGATCTCCGACTTCGAGGAGGACATCCCGGTCCTCGTGTGGGAGGCGCTGGAAGAGATGGAGGGCCTCTGGGGCACCATGGTCGTCGACCTGCGCGACAACCCGGGCGGGTACGTGCACGTCGTGGTCGACGTGGCCAGCCAGTTCGTCTCCGATGGGCCGATCCTGTGGGAGGTGGAGCCGATCCAGGGCGACGTGCCCATCGACTCGCTCGGTGGCGGCCTGGCCAAGGAGGGGAGGGACCACGACATGGCGTCGTTTGTTGTAAAAATCCCCCAGCGCACCAGACTTGGCTGGAAAACGACTGAAGCTGTCCTCTTGCCAAAAAAC
>QGUS01000330.1 GCA_003242515.1 Actinomycetota bacterium | reverse complement strand
CTCCCCCCGTGCCCCGGCCCCACGGGCCGCCACCCAGGCCACGCCCACGAAGACCAACGCCACGAGGAGCGCCCCCGCCAGGGCCGGCCACCCCGCTGGGAACGCCCGGCTCCGACGCCGCCCCGGCTCATCGCTTCCAGGCGCCCTGTTCCTCGTAGTATCGGATGGCACCGGGATGGTACTCCACCACCTGGCCCGTCACCGCGTTCTCCAGGGTCAGCTTCTCGGCCTCGGGGTGGACGGCCACCAGTTCGTCCTTGTGTTCGAACAGCGTCTTGAGGATGTCGTAGGCACGCTGCTCGTCCATGCTGGCAGGGACCAGCAGGTAGTTGGGGACGGCGACGGTGGGCGTGTCCTCCTTGACGTCGCCGCTGTACGCCCCCGCCGGGAAGACGTCCTCGACGTACACGGGGCCGTATTGCCGGACCAGCTCGTCGACGACCTCGCCGAGGGGCACCAGGTAGATGTCGAGGCCCGGCGTGTTGGCCAGGTCGCTGACCGCCCCGGTCGGATACCCGCCGGACCAGAAGAAGGCGTCGATGCGGCCGTCGCGCAGGGCGTCGGCCGACTCCTGCACCCCCAGGAACTCCCGCTGCACGTCCCGCTCGGGATCGAGTCCCGCCGCCTCGAGGATGCGCAGGGCGGTGACCTCGGTGCCGCTACCGGCCGCGCCGGTGGAAACCCGCTTCCCCTTCAGGTCCTGCAGGGTCCGGATGCCCGAATCGGCGCGGGTGACCAGGTGATTGTAATTGTTGTACAGCACGGCCAGGGCCTGGACGGGTTGCGGTCCGTCGAAGGGGTGCTCGCCCCGGACCGCCAGGTAGGCCGTGTCGGCCAGGCTGAAGGCGAGTTCCGCCTCGCCGCTCGCCAACAGCAAGATGTTGTCCACCGAGGCCGAGGTGACCTCGGCGACGGCGTTGACGCCGGGCAGGTGTTTGGTCAGCACCTCGGCGATGGCACCGCCGTAGATGTAGTAGACGCCGCCGGTTCCGCCGGTGGCGATCCGGATCTGCCCGTCCTGCGCCGCTCCACCGCCGCCCCCCTCGCCAGCCGGGGCGCTTCCCCCACATCCCGCGAGGGTGAGCACGGCCGCGGCGACCACCACCGCCGGCCACGCCCTCCACCGGCTCTGCCGCAGGGCCTGCCGCCACCGCATGCCCGTCCCTCCCCCATTCGTCCTTCCCGGCTTTCCGGGACGACATCCCCCAACCGCCCCCGCGGTCGCCGAGGCGACCGACGCCAGCGGGACCGCACGAACGCGTGAGAGTCGTCCGAGGTCCGCCGTATCCTTCGTCCGCCGCTGCGCGAAACCCTTCGTGCTTCAGGTCACCGGTCCTCGCGGATCGGCGATGCGGGTCTTGCCCGGTGATGAGCCGGTGCCGGCTTCCCGGTTCGCCCGGCACCGCCGGCCGGGCGGCAGGAGGTCCCTCCCGTCCACGGGCGTCCTCCGTCTTCAGGGGTCTTCAGGGTGGGATGCCTAGTCGGCGGCCCAGATCAACCAATGACCCTGTCGCCGGACAAGATAGAAGTTGCCCACCAGCGACGGCGCGTCCCCAGCGGTTCGGGCGCCGCCGGGCAAAACCTCCACCCACCACGTGGACGCCAGCACCTCAGATCCGCAGTTGTTGCCGATCAGATCCGCGTGGGGCGACCGGCTCGCCGGGGCGATCGCGCCGGTCCCGTTCTCGCCGGCGTCCTCCGCCCCGCCCGGAGCCTCGGCGGGAGGGGACGGGCGTGTCGCCTCCTGTTGGTCCAGGATGGGCCAGTAGGCGGGATCGGTGGTCCTCTTCGCCGCCGCGAAGTCGCCGTTACCGGAAACATCGTCATCTGTTTCAGGCAGCCGATCCTTGCGGATCGGCGGTGCCGGTCTTACCCAGCGATGAGCCGGTGCCGGCTTCCCGCTTCCTCCGGGACCGCCTGCCTTGCGGCAGGTCTTCCATCCCGTCCACGGGCGTTTTCCGTCTCCGGGCCACTCCCGGCGACGGCGGCCGCTAGGGCCGCGAGATTCCGCGCTGCGTTTTCGTCCCGGTCGAGCACGAGCCCGCATTCCTCACAGCGGAAAACACGCTGCGAAAGCGGCAGCGACGGCTTGACCGCGCCACACCGCGAG
>QGUS01000329.1 GCA_003242515.1 Actinomycetota bacterium | reverse complement strand
TGCCCAAGATCCAGGGCGACCACCTTTTGAAAGTCAGGTGGGCCGTGCCCCCGGGGAGGAAACTCGAGACCAGGACCGGAATCCCAGGGTCCTTGTCGGGGAAGGTCGGCTCGGCGTGACAGACGTCGTCGCGCAGCTCCACCGGGGTCAGCGGCTCCCCCGTCGTGATCTCGCACCCCACGGCCGCCCACTCGTACAGGAACCGGACCTCCTCCTGTGGGTCCTGGCGGCCCTGGATGAAGAACCAGACGAAGGTGCAGGCGGCGATGACGATCAGGGTCACCACCGGGGTGATCCGGGTCGGGTTGACGTCTCTGATCGGGATCACGGGACGATGCTATGCGAGAGAGCCCGTCAGCCCCGGAACCGGTCGAAGGGCGGAAGCTCAATGCCGGCCTCCTCGAGCGTCCTGGCGACCGCTGCGATGGCCCCGGAGGCGTCGACGGCACCCGCCCCCTCCCACGGGTCGGACCCGAGCCGCGCCACGGCTCCCTTCAGGTCGATGCCGGCAGGGGCCACCTCTTCGACCTCGTCCCAGGCCAGCGGAACGGCCACCGGCGCATTGGGCCGCGCCCGCAGCGACCAGGGGGCCACCGCGGTGGCCAGGGGTGCGTTGCGGAGCCAGTCGATGAAGACGAGGTCGCCCCGCTTCTTCTTCAGGAACTCCACCGTGAAGACGTCGGGGTGAGCCCCGGCGGCGAGCACGGCGACGCCCCGGGCGAAGTCGGCGACCTCGTCAGCCGACGGCCCCTTCTCGATGCGGACGCGGAGGTGGTAGCCGCGGGACCCGGAGGTCATGACGAAGGGCTCGATGCCCATCGTCTGCAACAGCTCCCGCAGGAGGTGGGCGCCGCGGCGGACCCGGTCGACACCGGGCTCGGACGGGTCGAGGTCCCAGATCACCCAGTCGGGATGGAAGAGATCGGGCACACGGGTCGGCGGGATGTGGAAGGTGATGGTCCCCTGGTTCGCCAGGTACGGGACGGCCTCAGGGGTGCGGACCACCGGGTAGACCGTGGTGCCGCCCTCCTCCTTGGGCACCTCGAAACGCGCGATCCAGTCCGGGTAGTGCTCGGGGGCGTTCTTCTGGATGAACCCCTCCTCCGCCGTCCCCTTCGGGAACCGCTCGATGGTGAGAGCGCGGCCCTCGAGGTACGGGAACATCGCGTCCGCCATGGCGGCGTAATAGGCGACGACCTCCCCCTTGGTGATGCCCGCATCCGGGTAGACCACCCGGTCGGGATTGGTGACCGTCAGCTCATCGGTCACGGAGGAAGTACCCGACCAGGTTCGCCACCGCAGTGAGGATGGCGCTGACGATGATCATCGAGGTGATCGGGATGAACACCCGGGTGTTCTCCCCCTCGATCTTGATGTCCCCGGGCAGGTTCCCGAACCAGGCGAGCACGCCGGGGGCGAAACGGACCAGCAGCCCGACCACGAACAGCAGGGCGCCGAGCGCCATGAGCAGGTTGCCGGAGCGCATGGGGAGAGCCTACGGCCGTTCGGCCGGGTTTGGCCCGGTTCTCTCAGTGGGTCGGGGCCGGGAGCCGCGACGGGATCCCCACCACGGCCACCGGGATCCGGGCGTTCTCCAGGATGTAGCTCACCCGGTGCCCGAGGAAGGGCCGGTCGCCGAAGGGGCGCGGGTTGGCCCCGAGGACGAGCAGGTCGTGCTCGCCCGAGTTGGCCCTGGCGACGATGGCCTCCTCGGCCTGCGGAGCGGTCTCCACGAGGGTCTCCACCTCCACCCCGAGCTGCTCTCCGAGGGCTGCCGCCTCCGACACCAGGGCCTGCCCGGCTTCGACCGCGGCCTCGTATGAGGCCTGGGTGATGAGAACGCCATCGTTCTGGGGTCGGTTGACCACGTGGAGGGCGGTCACCTGCGCCGGCCCCCGTTTCGCCAGCGAGTAGGCGAACTCCTCCGCGGCCCTTGCCGACCGGGTGGCCGTCACAGGGACCAGGATGTTCCCGGGCAGCCCCCGCTCCTCGATCACGCCCGGGAACCGCACCACGATGGACGGGATCTCCACCAGGGCCAGGATGCGGTCCACCACCGTGTTAAGGTCCCCCCCCCCCTCTCCCGGGCCCCCACACCCCCCCGGGCCGACCC
>QGUS01000065.1 GCA_003242515.1 Actinomycetota bacterium | reverse complement strand
GGTGTCCGTTGCTTCTCTTTCCCATTGGGAAGTTCCCCGGTTCCTGCCTCGGTGCGGTGAGCCGGGAGGAGGTCGAGGGGCTGCTCGACGGCCTCGCCTCCTTCCTCCAGGGCGACACTGAGGGCGTGATCGCCGACCTGGAGCAGTCCATGTGGGCCGCGGCCGAACGGGAGGAGTTCGAGCTGGCCGCCCGCTACCGCGACCGCATCGAGGACATCAGGAAGGCGACTCTCCGCACCGAGGTCGTCTCCGAGAAGGCCGAGGACTACGACCTGGTCGCCTTCGAGGGCGACGAGCTGGAAGCGTCCTTCCAGATCCTCAACGTGAGGAAGGGACGGGTCGTGGGCCGGCGGGGGATGATCGTCGACCGGGTCGAGGAGCTGACCGAGCCCGAGCTGATGGCGCAGATCCTCCTCCAGGTCTACGGCGAGGAGCGGCCTCCGAAGGAGATCCTCGTCTCCGTGGAGCCCAACGACCGGGAGCTGCTCGAGGAGTGGCTGGCCGACCGCCGGGGCTCCCGGGTGGAGGTCCGGGTCCCGCAGCGGGGGAGCAAGCGGAAGCTGCTCGAGACAACCGCCACCAACGCCCGTGAGGCGTTCGCCCGCCACCGCATGAGCCGGCAGCGGGACCACAACGCCCGGGCCCGTGCCCTCCGCTCGCTCCAGGAGGTGCTCGGCCTGTCCCAGGCGCCCCTCCGCATCGAGGCCTACGACATCTCGACGCTGCAGGGCACCAACACGGTGTCGTCGATGGTCGTCCTCGAAGACGGCCTGCCCAAGCGGAGCGACTACCGCCGCTTCAAGATCAAGACCGTGGACGGCCAGGACGACTTCGCCGCCATGGAGGAGACCCTCCGCCGGCGCTTCACCGCCTACCTCCGGGAACGGGAGAAGGGGCCGGGGGAGGGCGGCAAGTTCAGCTACCCGCCGAGCCTCGTGGTGGTCGACGGCGGCGCCGGCCAGCTCGGCCGTGCGGTGAAGGTGCTGGAGGAGCTGGGCCTCGACATCCCCGCCATCGGCCTTGCGAAGCGGATGGAGGAGGTCTACATGCCGGGACGTCCCGAGCCGCTGCGCATCCCCAGGGACGCCGAGGCGCTCTACCTGCTCCAGCAGGTGCGGGACGAGGCGCACCGCTTCGCCAACACCTACCACCAGCAGCTCCGGTCCAAGAGCATGGTCGACTCGATCCTCGACTCCGTGCCCGGGGTGGGCCCGAAGCGCAAGCGCGAGCTGTTGCGCCGGTTCGGGTCGCTGAAGCGGCTCAGGGAGGCCGAGGTGGAGGAACTGGCGGAGGTCGTTCCGGAGCCGGTGGCCGCCGACCTGTACGCTGCCCTACACAACTGACATCCCATGGAATCGCACGACGCACCCCACGTCCTGATCGTCACCGGCATGTCGGGCGCCGGCCGGACCGCCGCGGCCAACGTGCTCGAGGACATGGAGTACGTCGTGATCGACAACCTTCCGCCCTCGCTGCTCGGGGCCGTGGTCAAGGCGCACGACCTCCCGGAGGAGCACACCCACCTCGCGGTGGTCATCGACGCCCGCTCCGGCCTCCCCCTCGACCAGATCCGCGACGCGCTCATCGCCCTGGGGCGGGACAACATCGTCACCCAGATCGTCTTCCTCGACGCCGACGACGAGGTGATCATCAAGCGGTACGAGGAGAACCGGCGGCCCCACCCCCTCGGCCACGACACGATCGCCGAGTCGATCCAGGCCGAACGGGAGATGCTGCAGCCGCTCCGGGAGATGGCCGACGTGGTCATCGACACCACCAGCCTCAACGTCCACGAGCTGCGGCAACGGATCGTCTCCCTGTTCAGCGAAGAGGCCGCCCCGCGGCCGATGCGCGTGTCGATCCGGTCGTTCGGGTTCAAGCACGGGACGCCCCGTGACCTCGACCTGCTCTTCGACGTCCGCTTCCTCCCCAACCCGCACTGGGAGCCGGAGCTGAAGGACATGGTCGGCACCGACGAGCCGGTGCGCGAGTACGTGATGCGGTCGGAGGGGGCCCAGGATTTCGTCCAGAAGGTCGACGACCTCCTGGAGTTCATGATCCCGAAGTTCGAGGCGGAGGCGAAGTCCTACCTGTCGATCGGGGTGGGGTGCACCGGTGGCCACCACAGGTCGGTGGCCATCGCCGAGGAGATCGCGAAGCGGCTCAAGGAGCAGGGCATCCGCGTCGCCGTTCAGCACAGGGACATCCACCGTTGATCACACAGACCGAGACAGCACTTGCGCCGCTCCTGCTGGACCCGCAAGGGCCCGCCGTCGTGGCCATCGGCGGCGGCCACGGGCAGGCGGCGGCCCTGGAGGCGATCCAGACCTACGCCGGGGACATCACGGCCCTCGTCTCCGTCGCCGACGACGGGGGATCCTCGGGGCGGCTCCTCGCCGGGCTCGGGATCCCGCCGCCCGGGGACGTGCGGAGGTGCCTCCTCGCCCTAACACCGGAGCCGTCGATGTGGTCGGAGCTCTTCGCCTACCGGTTCGCGGAGGGCGACGTCGCCGACCACTCGCTGGGGAACCTGATCCTCGCCGCCCTCACCGACGTGTTCGGGGACTTCGCCACCGCCGTGGACAGTGCGGCACGCATGCTGGGCGCCATGGGGCGGGTGGTGCCGGTCGCCGAGAAGCCCGTGAGGCTCAAGGCGATCGTCGACGGCCGGGAGGTCGTAGGGCAGCTCCAGATCGCACGGAGCCGCGGCCGGATCACCGACCTATCCATCGAGCCGACCGACACCGAGGCTTGCCAGGCCGCCCTCGAGGCGGTGGCCCGGGCCGACCAGATCGTCATCGGGCCCGGGAGCCTCTACACGTCCGTTCTGGCCGCCCTGAAGGTGCAGATGCTGGCGCCCGCCGTGCTGGCCTCGGCGGCACAGCGCGTCTTCGTCCTCAACCTGGTCACCCAGGACGGGGAGACGCTGGGCCTCACCGGTGCCGACCACCTGCGCGCCCTCAAGGACCAGTGCGGGGTGGAGGGCCCCGGGGTGGTGGTGGTCCACGACGGCGACCTCGCCGTGCCCCCGGGCCTGAGCCGCGTTGACCTCGGCCCCGACGAGGCCGCCGAGCTGGGTTGGCGAATCGTCAGAGCCGACGTCGCCGACCATGATGCGGACTGGCCGGCGCACGACCCCGTGAAGCTGGGGACGGTGCTCGAGAGACTTGCCAAAGGTATGGAGTGACATGCGCAGATACCTGACCATCGACGACGTAGACGTCTCGGGCCTCCGGGTCCTGGTCCGCTCCGACCTCAACGTCCCGCTCGAGGACGGCAGGGTCGCCGACGACTTCCGGATCCGCATGGCCCTCCCGACGCTCGAGGAGCTCGTGAGGAGGGGAGCGACGGTCACCGTCTGCTCCCATCTCGGCCGGCCCAAGGGCGTGGACCCGGCCTTCACCCTGAGGCCCGTCGCCGGGCGGATGGCCGAGCTGGCGAGTGTGCCGGTCTCCTTCGATGCCCCCGTGGAGGGCGGTATCACCGTCCTGGAGAACACCCGCTTCCTCGACGGCGAGACCAAGAACGACCCGGACACCGCCGCGAAGCTGGCCGAGGGCCAGGACCTCTTCGTCCAGGACGCCTTCGGCTCCGTGCACCGCGCCCACGCCTCCACCGTCGGCGTCGCCGAGATCCTGAAGTCCGTGGCCGGCCCGCTGCTCGACGCCGAGCTGAAGGCCCTGGGAAGGCTGCTCGAGGACCCGGACCGTCCCTATGTCGTCGTGCTGGGCGGTGCCAAGGTCTCCGACAAGCTGGCCGTGATCGAGAACCTGCTGCCCCGGGTGGACCGGATGCTGGTCGGCGGCGGGATGTGCTTCACCTTCCTCAAGGCCCAGGGCAAGGCCGTCGGCTCCTCGCTGATCGAGGAGGACATGGTCGAGACGGTCGGCCGGCTGATGGGGGAGTACGACGGCAAGATCGTGCTCCCGACCGACTTCGTCGTCGCCGACCGCTTCGCCGCCGACGCCGACTCGAAGGTCGTGGGCGTCGACGGGATCGAAGACGGCTGGATGGGTCTCGACATCGGCCCCGAGACGGCGGCATCGTTCGCCTCGGTCGTGAAGGAGGCCGCATCCGTCTTCTGGAACGGGCCGATGGGCGTGTTCGAGTGGGATCGGTTCCGCTCCGGCACCGAGGCCGTCGCCCGGGCCATGGCCGAGTCCGAGGGCTTCACCGCCATCGGCGGCGGTGACTCGGCGGCCGCCATCCGCGCCCTCGGGCTGGACGGCGCCGTCACCCACGTCTCCACGGGCGGCGGTGCCGGCCTGGAGCTGCTGGAGGGCCGGGAGCTTCCCGGCGTCGCCGTGCTCGAAAGGTGGGTGTCGTGAGCGAGCGCAAGCCCCTGATGGTGGGCAACTGGAAGATGAACGCCAGCCATCTGGAGGCCATCCAGATGGTCCAGAAGCTGGCCTACCGCCTGGAGACGGAGGACTACCAGCGGGCCGAAGTAGTCGTGGCCCCGGCGTTCACCGCGCTCCGGTCCGTGCAGCTCACCATCGAGCAGGACCACATGCTGATCGGCCTGGCGGCCCAGGACTGCCACTGGGAGGAGTCGGGGGCGTTCACCGGCGAGGTGTCCGCCCCGATGCTCGCCAAGCTGGCGTGCCGCTACGTGATCGTCGGCCACTCCGAGCGGCGGCGGATGTTCGGCGAGACCGACGAGATCGTGAACAAGAAGGCCCGCGCCGTGCTCGCCAACGGCATGTCCCCGATCATCTGCGTTGGAGAGACGCTGGAGGAGCGGGAGGCCGGAGACGCCGAGCAGGTGGTGACCTCGCAGGTGAAGGCCGCCATGAGCCGCCTCGACCAGCCCGGCGAGGTGGTCGTCGCCTACGAGCCCGTCTGGGCGATCGGGACCGGTCGCAACGCCCTGCCGGACGACGCGGGCCTGATGGCGGAGATCATCCGGGACAAGATCCGCGAAGCCCACGGATCCGACGTCGCCGACCGGGTCCGCATCCTGTACGGCGGGTCGGTCAACCCCGGCAACATCAAGGACTTCATGGCCAAGAAGCACATCGACGGCGCACTGGTGGGCGGGGCGTCCCTCGACCCGGACCAGTTCGCCGCAATCGTGAGGTACTGGAGATGAGCCACACCCTGGTCCTGCTGCGTCACGGCGAGTCCGTCTGGAACAAGGAGAACCGGTTCACCGGGTGGACCGACGTGGGCCTCACCGAGAAGGGTGAGGAGGAGGCCCGCGAGGCCGGCCGCCTCATGGTCGCCGAGGGAATCCGACCCGATGTCGTCCACACCTCGGTGCTCAAGCGGGCCATGGACACCGCCGCCCTGGCGGTGGAGTCCGCCGGCTGGGAGGGGATCCCGGTGGAGCGGTCGTGGCGGCTCAACGAACGGCACTACGGGGCCCTCCAGGGACTGAACAAGAAGGAGACCGCCGACGAGTTCGGGATGGAGCAGGTGCACGTCTGGCGCCGCTCATACGACGTGCCGCCGCCCGCCCTCGATCCGGACGACCCGCGCCACCCGTCCCATGACCCCAGGTACGCCGACGTGCCGGCCGACGAGCTCCCGGCGACGGAGTGTCTCGCCGACGTGGTGCGGCGGATGCTGCCGTACTGGTTCGACGTCATGGTGCCGCAGCTCGAGGAGGGGAAGACCCTGCTGGTGGTCGCGCACGGCAACTCGCTGCGGGCGCTGGTGAAGCACCTCGACGGGATCAGCGACGAGGAGATCGTCGAGCTGAACATCCCGACGGGCATCCCGCTGGTCTACGAGCTCGACGAGGACATGAAGCCGATCTCCAGCCGGTACCTGGGTGACCCGGAGGCGGCCGCACGCGCCGCCGAAGCGGTGGCCAGGCAGCTGGGGGAGTCGGCGAAGGAAGGGTGACGGAGATTCGGGTTTTCGTGTGGGCCTGATATGATCTCCGTGCCCGCCCACTGAGGCGGGTGTTGTACGCAGATGAGATTCCTCACCGCAATCGCCATCGTCTTCCACGTGATCCTGTCGCTGGCAGTGATCGCCCTGGTCCTGCTGCACTCGGGTCGCGGGGGAGGCCTGTCCGACGTCTTCGGCGGCGGCATGTCGCTGTCGAACCTGGGCGGCTCGACGGTGGTGGAGCGGAACCTGGACCGTCTCACTGTGATCGTCGGAGTCCTCTTCGCGATCAGCACGTTCGTCCTCACGTTCGTGCTCTCGTAAGACCGGTAGGATTCCGGCAGCCACGTCGGAGTGGCGGAATTGGAAGACGCGCCAGACTAAGGATCTGGTGGGGTTGATAGCCCCGTGGAGGTTCGAGTCCTCTCTCCGACACCAAACTCCTCACCCCGTCCCCGACGGGGTTCCTTTTTTGTCCACATCGCGTGGCTTATGGCGGTATCGGGCGGGAAACCTGTCGGTGGTGCGCACCCACGGCGGCTCCCGCCAGGCCCATGGCGACTCCAGCCCAGCGCCGAAGAAATGCCGCCATCTAGCACCGTGAGCCTCGGTAGGTTCGGCTCATGAGCAACGAACCGATCACCGCAGACGAGATGCGCCGGCGTCTCGCCGAGCTATGCGCCGGTGACGAACGCTGGTTCCCGAAGAAGCAGAGAGACCGCCACATCGTCATGGCCGCCGCCACGCTGTGGATGGAGCAGGGCGAGGTGTACAACGAGCGCGAGGTCACCGAACGGTTGGCGGAGTTCCTCGACGTCTGCCGTGCACTGCAGATCGACGCCGTGAGCCTGCGTCGTGAGCTCGTCGACCACGGCTATCTCGACCGGGACGACGCCGGCAAGTTCTACTCGGCCGGGTGGGGCTCGCCGGGTTGGTGGTTCGCCGAGGACGTCGCATCGGTGGACCCGATCGAGGTCGTCAGCAAGGCCCACGAAGAGTGGGTGGCGAGGCGTGAAGCGCGCAGGGCGGCGTATCTGGGGTAGCGGACCAGAGGGGGAGCGCCGGTGGGATCCGGTCCCCGTGGGTAATGAGGCGGCATGACCACCCGCCAGAACAACGAGGAGTCCTACTCCTCACCGGAAGACCCGGATCAGCTCGTCGACGAATGGGGCGAGGACTCGTTCCCGGCGAGCGACCCACCGGCGACGGTGCCTCCGAAGCTCGAGGAGAGCAGTCAGGACGACGGGGCCTGACGCCGGCGCACGAGCGCCGCGATGACCCGCCAGCCGACGATGAACAGGAGCAGGAAGGCCGAGCCGACGGCCATGAAGACCGGCTGGACTCCCTGACCCGAGACCCAGCGGAGCAGCATCCCGACCGCGGCGGTCCCCAGCCAGACGGGGATCCCGGCCCGGACGGGAGCGTTCGGGTCCTTCCAGGCCCTGCCCGCCAGCCAACCGATCAACAGGCCCACGAGGAACGGCCAGAGTGCGACGCCTAGCAGGCGGGTCAGGCTCCGGTCGTGACTGGCCCGGCCGACGATCACGAACGCCGTCACCAGGATCGCGTCCAGGAGGAAGGAGAGCCACGGTGTGCGCTTCACACCACCGAGGCTAGGAAGTGCCGGATCCGACACCGAATCGGTACCAGCCGGCCGGTATCGTCGCCGGGTCCAGGAGGTCCACATGTCCCGCACCCGTGTCCACAACTTCGCCATTTCCCTCGACGGTTTCGCCACCGGCGAGCCCCAGTCCCTGGAGGCCCCCTTCGGCCACGCCGGCCAGCGTCTCCACGAGTGGATGATCCGCACGCGCTTCTGGTCTCCTGAGGGGACCGACGGCCTCGACAACGCGTTCGCCCAGCAGCACAGCCAGGGGATCGGCGCCGAGATCATGGGCGCCAACAAGTTCGGGCCTCCGGGCTGGCACGAGGACCCGGAGTGGCGGGGGTGGGGGGGGGGCAACCCCCCCCTCCCCACCCCCCGCCTCGTCCTCCCCCACCCCATCCCGCCCCCCCCCGGGGTGGAGGGGGGCGACCCCCTC
>QGUS01000064.1 GCA_003242515.1 Actinomycetota bacterium | reverse complement strand
CCGCGAGATTCGGTCGTGAAGGCCCAACAGCACGCCTCTCGGCAACCAAATCCGGGCTACCAAGACCGCAATGCGGGCAGATCTCCGCCAGGACGGAAACCACGCCCTCACACTCAGGACAAGCGACCAGGGTCATCAAAAGACACTCGACCTGGAGCTAGTAAGAGGATCGACGGGCCAGCGCAGACCCTTGAGGAACTCGCCGCATCGAGAACGACCGCCGCCCCCGCTCAAGCGCCGTCGCAATTCGGGGATCGAGACTGGATGCCATCTTGGCCGACATCCGCAAGACCACCCCCGCGAACTAGCCGAGGGACTCCGTGAGTCGGATCAGCGGCGCTGACCCAGAGTTCTCCCAGCAGCACCACTCTTGAGGATCGCTCAAAATGCGACCGTGACACTTTCTGTCGCATTTCTGTGGCAATTCACAGCTGATGAGTATTGCCACGGTCTGAACGAGACAAGACAGATGCAGAGAGGTGGCGGTCCGGTCGGACCGCCACCTCTCTCATCAACAGCCGCAGGGCGCCAGGCAGGAGGCCAACACTCCGTGCCAGAACACTGCCCAGCACCGGCACGTCGAACGAAAGAGCATCGAACCTGGAGAGTGCATCCGGCCAACCGTCGAGCAGCGACGGTTCCCGCCGCGGATCCAACGACCCGTCGGCCAAACGTCGTAATCTTGCGAAGACGACCCTCGATGACCTCAGAGGAGCGCCATAACGACATCGACCAGACCGACCAACGGTCTAACCGTCAACACCCGCCGGCCGCCACGATGGGTCAGACCGGCAACCATCGCCCTGACCCTCATCGCCGCAGCCGCCCTCTATTCGGGTCTCGTCGGGACCGAGGAACCCGCAGTCCCAGGAGACCTCCTGTCCGGCAGATGGCAGGTGACCTCCTTCCAGGTCGGAGACCAGCGGATACCACTCCCCACCGGTGACACCCCGCCGACCGTCATCGAGTTCGACACGGCAGGCGGCTGGGAAGCCAGACTGTGCAACCGCAAGTCAGGTACCTACCGCTTGCACGGCACCACCGTCGAGATCTCCATGAACACCAGCACGCTCGCCGAATGCCGCCATGGTCTCGACAAGCTCGACGCAGCCGCCAACGACGCCCTAACCCCCGAGCCCTTCACCTATAGCATCGCCGAGACCGGCCTCACCCTCCAACGAGACGACATCCACATCCACCTCGAGAGGATCTCCGACTGACCCCGGGCCAACACGGCGCGGCCGACCATCGGCAGAATCCCCGGGGACTCTCGCGTGTGGCATCGCCCTGCCTAGCAGGAACCACCCCCTACCCCCGCATCCGCGCCGCTCCGGCGGCAGTACCTTCCCCGTCGCTCCGGGACGGGGGACGAATCGCTCAGGCCAGACCGAGGGCCCGGTCGATGAGGGCGGCCTGCTGGGCCTCGTGGACCCTGGTGATCCCCGTAGCGGTCGACGCCGAGGCCTCCCGGCCGGCATATGCGAGCGGCGCCCCGAGCAGGGCCTCGAGCTGCGGGCCGACGATCCGGTAGGCGCCCTGGTTCTCCGGCTCCTCCTGGCACCACACCAGCTCCGCCCCGGGGTGGGCGGCGACCGCGGCGGCGATCTGCTCCGCGGCCAGCGGGTACAGCTGCGCCACCCGGATCAGCGCCACGTCGGTGACCCCCGCCTCGGCCCGGCGGTCCACCAGGTCGTGATAGACCTTCCCAGAGCACAGGACCACCCGGCGCGCCCCGGACCGCATCTCAGGGTCGGGCAACACCGGCTCGAACTTCCCGTCGGTGAACACGGACACGTCCGAGAACGACGCCCTGGTGCGCAGCGGCGCCTTCGGGGCGAAGACGATCAGCGGCTTCTTCACCGGGGACAGGGCCTGCCGGCGCAGCAGGTGGAAGTACTGGCCCGTCGTCGAGGGAACCACGATGCGGATGTTGTCCTCGGCGGCCATCTGGAGGAACCGCTCCAGCCGGCCCGACGAGTGGTCCGGTCCCTGACCGTCGTGGCCGTGCGGCAGGAGCACGACCAGCCCCGACGCCTGGCCCCACCTCGCCTCGCCGGAGGTGATGAACTGGTCGATGATCACCTGGCCGCCGTTGGCGAAGTCGCCGAACTGGGCCTCCCAGATGACGAGGGCGTCCTTCGCCTCGATCGAGTAGCCGTACTCGAACCCGAGGGCGGCGAACTCCGACAGCAGCGAGTCGTAGACCGCCACCCGTCCGTAGCCCTCCCCCTTCAACTCGGCGAGGGGCATCCAGCGGCGTCCGGACTCGTAGCAGACCATCTCTGCGTGCCGGTGAGAGAAGGTCCCGCGCTTGGAGTCCTCGCCGGCCAGCCTGACGTCCACCCCCTCCTGGGCGAGGGTGCCGAACGCCAGCGCCTCGGCGGTCGCCCAGTCGATGCCGTCGGCGAGCGCGGCCCGCCGGTACTCCAGGAGCTTGACGAGCTTGGGGTGCACCACGAACCCCTGCGGCGGGGTCGTGATGTGCCGGACGATTTCCTCCAGCTGGTCGCGGGACACCGCAGTGACCGGCTCGGGGGCCTGCACTTCCGCCCGTGCCAGCCCCGGCTCGGTGGGCGGGTTCTGGGTCTCGGCGAACGCGTCCTTGAGGATCGCCTGGAACTCCTCCAGGGCCCGCTCCCCCTCCTCGACGGTGATGTCCCCGCCGTCCACGAGCCTGGTCAGGTACAGCTTCCGCACCGGCTGGTGGGCGTCGATCAGCTTGTACATCAGGGGCTGGGTGAACGACGGCTCGTCGCCCTCGTTGTGACCGCGGCGGCGGTAGCAGACCAGGTCGATGACCACGTCCCGGAAGAAGGTGTTGCGGTAGGCGACGGCGAGCCGGCCGGCGGCCACCACGGCCTCCGGGTCGTCACCGTTGACGTGGATGATCGGCGCCTCGATCGCCTTCGCCACGTCGGTGGCGTAGAGGCTGGACCGGGCGTCCGACGCCGGCGTCGTGAAACCCAGCTGGTTGTTGACGATCACGTGGACCGTACCGCCCGTCCGGTAGCCGGGGAGCTGGGAGAGGTTGAGCGTCTCCACCACGACGCCCTGGCCGGAGAAGGCGGCGTCGCCATGGATCAAGAGGGGCATCACCCGGGAGCGTCCCTCGGGGCCGATCCGCTCCTGCTTCGCCCGGGCGACACCCTCCAGCACCGGGTCCACCGCCTCCAGGTGCGACGGGTTGGCGACCAGGTGGATGTCGATGGCCCCGTTCGGGGTCTCGTAGGTCCCCTCGGCGCCGAGGTGGTACTTCACGTCGCCCGAGCCGCCCATGGCCCTCGGGTCCATGTCGCCCTGGAACTCGCGGAACACCTGGGCGTAGCTCTTGCCGACGATGTTGGTGAGCACGTTGAGACGGCCACGGTGGGCCATCGCCATCACCATCTCCTCCACCCCGTCGCCCGCCGCGGAGGAGGCGATGGCGTCGAGCAGCGGGATGAGCGACTCCGCGCCCTCCAGGCCGAACCGCTTGTGGCCCACGTACTTGGTGTGGAGGAACGTCTCAAAGGCCTCGGCCTGGTTGAGCTTGTGGAGGATCCGGAGCTTCTCCTCCCGGGTCAGGTCGGCCTGCGGGATCTCCACGTGCTGCTGGATCCAGCGCTTCTGCGCCGGGTCCGTGATGTGCATGTACTCGATGCCCATGGTGCCCGAGTAGCTGGCGCGGAGCCGGGAGAGGATCCGCTTCAGCGGCATCTCCTCCGACCCGGCCAGGCCGCCCGTGGAGAACCGGCGGTCGAGGTCCCAGATGGTCAGGCCGTAGAACGCCGGGTCCAGCTCCGGGTGCAGGGCCGGCGGGTGCTGGCGCAGCGGGTCGAGGTCGGCGATGAGGTGTCCCTGCGACCGGTAGGCATTGATGAGGCGGGAGACGGCGACCTGCTTCTCCGCTCGCTTCTCCGGGTCGGGGCCCGACCAGTCGTCCTGCGCCCACCGGAACGGCGTGTACCGGATGCCGAGCGAGGCGAAGATCTCCTCGTAGAAGCCGTCGGCGCCGGTGAGCAGCTCGGCGATCCGGGCGAGCAGGCGCCCGGAGTCGGCGCCCTGGATCACCCGGTGGTCGTAGGTCGAGGTGAGGGTGAGGACCTTCGAGATCCCCTCCATCGCCAGGTACTCGGGGTTCGACCCCTGCCGCTCCGGCGGATAGGTGACGGCGCCGACGCCGACGATCAGCGCCTGGCCGGACATGAGCCGGGCCGCCGAGTGGGTGGTGCCGATCGTGCCCGGGTTGGTGAGGCTGTGGGTCGTCCCCTCGAAGTCGGCGAGGGTGAGGCGGCCCTGCCGGGCCCGGTCCACCAGGTCCTCGTAGGCGAGCCAGAAGTCGGAGAAGTCGAGGTCCTGGGCGTTCTTGATCGACGGGGCGACGAGCTTGGCGGCGTCCGGGCCACCCTCGACGCTGATGGCGATGCCCAGGTTGACGTGGCCGAGCTCTACCCGGTGCGGCTGGCCGTCGATCTCCTTGTAGATCACACGGACGGCGGGTATGTCGGCCAGCGCCTTGGCCAGGGCGTATCCGATGATGTGGCTGAAGCTGACCTTGCCGCGCTTCGAGCCGGAGCCCAGGTGGGCGTTGATCAGCTCACGGTTGACCTCGAGGAGCTTGGCGGGGATGGTCCGCACCGAGGTGGCGGTCGGCACCTCGAGGCTGGAGGTCATGTGCTTGGCGACGGCGGCCGCGCCGGCGCGCAGCGGCACCGCCACCGGCTCCGCCGGACCGGTCTCGCTCGCGGGCGAGCGGGCCTCCTTCATGCTCTCGATGCCGGCAGCGAGCTCGCGCTCCCTCGCCTGCCGGAGCACCGGGCTGTGCGGGACGTAGTCGGCGAAGAACTCCCGCCAGGCCTCGGACACGCTCTTCGGGTCGGCGAGATACCGGCGATACATCTCGTCGACCAGCGACGCGTTCGGCCCGAAGACCATCTCCCCGTAGCGGGGCGCTGAATCGCTCACGCCAATGAATCTAGGGCCTGGCGGGAGTCATCGATCGCGGTGGGGTGGACCGGACCCGGACGGGGGACGAGATGGCCGTTAACCTGCCCGGGCTCATGAGGGTGGCAACCCGATAACGGTCATGCGTCTTCTTCGGGGCCTCCAGACAGCGATCAGGAGGATTCTGTCCGACTGGCCCGTGGTCGCTGCCGCCCTGGCGACGGTGATCCTCTCCTCCACCCTCCTCGCCGCCGGCCCCATCTACGGCGAGTCGATCACGATCAGCGCCTTCGCCCGCGCCATGGAGGATGCTCCTCATGAGGAGTCCGCGGTCTCCATCTCCGCAGGGCCGATGGTGGAGGACTACGACGCGGTGGACCGTCTCGTCCACGAGACGGCGGACCGAGCCATGGGCGCCGCCGACGGTCGGATCGTCGCCATCGCACGCGCCTCGGTCCTCCGCATCGCCAACCCGTCCGCCGACGGCGCCCTCGCCGAGACCTGGTACGTCGAGGGCGTCGAGGACCTGGCGACCCTGGTCGACGGGCGCTGGCCGGCGGATAACGCCACCGAGGTGGCCCTCCCCGAGGTGGCCGCCTCGGCGATCGGGCTCGGGGTCGGTGACACGCTGCAGCTCGTCCCGCGGTCCGGCCCGGACGCCTCCTACGACCTGGAGGTCGTCGGCGTCTACCGCTTCGACGATCCGGGGGAGGCCGCATGGTTCGGCGACCCGCTGGTGGCCGACGGCAGCATCGTCTCCGGGGGCGACTCGATCTACGGGCCGTTCGTCACGGGCCGGACGACGCTGCTCACCGCTCTCGGCGCCTCGCAGGTCCGCGCCATCTGGCGGGTCCTGCCGGACTTCCTCACGCTCCAGGTCGACGACATCGGGCGGTTCGGGACGGCACTGTCCCGGCTCCACGAGACCCTGAACGCCGCGAAGGGCTCGTCTCCCGACATCGCCGAGCCCGGGCGCATCAACTTCAGCTCCCTCACCCGCATCTCCGACCGGCTCGGCGTGATCGACCGGTCCCTGACCGTCACCAGCTCCACGATCCTCGCGGTCACCCTCCAGCTCGCCCTCCTCGCCCTCTACGCGTTGGTCCTGACCTCCCGGCTCGTGGTGGACACCCGTACCGCCGAGACCGCTCTCGCCCGCTCCCGCGGTGCCAGCCCCACCCAGGTGGCCGTGCCCGCCTTCTTCGAAGGCCTGCTGCTCGGCATCCCCGCGGTGCTCCTCGGTCCCCGGATCGCGTCGCGGCTGATCGCACTACTCGCGGGGTTCGGGCCCATCGCCGAGATCGGCCTCACCATCGAGCCGGAGACGAGCCGCAGCTCGTACCTGCTCGCGGCGGCAGCGGCCGCGGTCGCCGTGCTCACCCTCCTCTGGCCGGCCTTCCGCGCCGCCCGCGCCTTCCCCGACCAGCAGAAGAAGACCCGGCGCACCTCCGGCAGGTCGGGAGCGCAGCGTCTGGGGATCGACCTCGTGCTGGTGGCCATGCTCGCCATCGCGATCTGGCAGCTCGGGGAGCTGGGCCCGCGCGTCAGCTCCACGGTGCGGGGCCGTTTCGGGGTCGATCCGCTGCTCGTCGTCGCTCCCGCCCTGGGCCTCGCCGCCGGCGTGATCCTGGCCCTGCGGGTGATCCCCCGGCTGGCCCGGCTCGCGGAGAGGCTGGTCTCCGGCCGGATGCCGATGGTGCCCGCCCTCGCCATGTGGCAGGTGGCCAGGCGGCCCGACCGCTATTCCCGCTCGGCGCTCCTGCTGATGACCGCCGTCGCCCTGGGCGTGTTCGCCTCCTCGTTCGCCGCGAGCTGGGCCACCTCCCAGAGCGACCAAGCCCACCACCGCGTCGGCGCCGACGTCAAACTCGTCGCCCGGACGACGCCCGATGCCCCCACCGACCTCCACATGCGGGATCTGCTGGGGGCCACACCCGGCGTGAGATCCGCCATCCCCGTGATCCAGACCCGGGGGCCCGTGACCCGCGGGATACAGGGGCGGTTGTTCCTCACCGACGCCGCCGGGCTCGCCGCGGTGGTCCGCCCCCGTTCCGACGTCGCGGGCGATCTCCACGAACTGGCCCGGCTGATGGCCGAGCAGAGGATCACCCTGCCGGTCGTCGACCTGGCCGGTGAGCCCGAGGTGATCCGGACGACCTGGGAGGCCCGGGAGATCGATCCCGAGACCGGCCTGCCGGTCGAGGACGTCTGTCCGGACGAGGCGACATTCGGCTGCTTCTACGGGAGGATCGACGTGGTGGTCCAGGACGGGAACGGGATGCTCATCCGCCTCCCCGCGGGGACCATCCGCGCCGGGCAGGGGCCGACGACACTCGAAACGCCTCTCCTGGCCGAAGACGGCTCCCGCCCCGCGTACCCGGTGAGCGTGGCCGCCTTCGAGTTCACCACCATCTCCGGGCGGTTCCAGGACGGACTCTTCACCGACGACATGTCGGGGCTCCTCACCCTCGTCCCGGCCGAGGCCGCCGACGCCTCGGGATCGGCGAGCCCGGTCCATCTCGATCCGTCCGGCGTCGACGTGAGCGCAGTGGCACCACCGCAGACCGACGTCTTCCGGCCTCCCGCGGCGAGAGTCGAGCCCGGCGGGGGCCTCACGGTCGAGATCGACACGGGTCTGGTCTACCGGCGGTTCAGCGGCCAGGCGACCGAGATCGTCGTCGGCATCCAGCCCGGGTCTGCCCGCCTGCGCGACGTCTTCCCGGTGATCGCCACCGAGGCGGCTCTCCAGAGCGGGGCGTGGGAGGTGGGGATGCGGGTCAACCTGCGCGCCCTCGACCTCCCGAACGCCTCGGCCGAGCTGATCGGCACCATCCCCGGCCTGCCCGGTGTGGACGCGGCGCCGCCCCTCGTGGTCATCGTCGACCTTCCCAGCTATCAGGCCCTCTCCTACGAGCCGGGGGCGCCGATCCAACGCGCCGAGGAGTACTGGGTCGCCGCGACGACCCCCGAGCCGCCCGGGGCCCCCACACCCCGCCCCCCAACCACGGGGGCGGGCGGGGGGCA
>QGUS01000063.1 GCA_003242515.1 Actinomycetota bacterium | reverse complement strand
CGGAAGGTCCGGGGAGTGGCCAAGCCACGGAGGTTCGAAATCGCCTAAACCAGAACACTCTGGCGGTCAACGCCTACCCGAACATCCAGACGACCAACACCTCGCTGGGCAAGTCGCTGGAGAAGCTGTCCTCGGGCTACAGGATCAACCGGGCCGCCGACGACGCCGCCGGCCTCGTGAAGTCCGAGAGCCTGCGGGCGGAGATCCGGGGCACGCAGCAGGCCATCCGCAACGCGCAGGACGGCATCAGCTGGGTGCAGACCGCCGAGGGTGCGCTGGCCGAGGTCCACTCGATCCTCCAGCGGATGCGTCAGCTGGCCGTCGACGCCGCCAACACGGCGACCACCGACGGTGCGGCGCAGCAGGCCGAGGTCGAGGAGCTCCTCTCCGAGCTGACCGCCATCGGCACCCGGACCACCTTCGCCGGCGAGGCCGTTTTCCAGGACTACACCGCCAACCAGCTCACCTTCCACGTGGGCGCCAACTCCGGCCAGACCCTGTCGATCTCCATCGACCTGGAGCTCGCCGCCAACAACGTGTTCGGTGAGAACCTGTCGGGCCTCGACCTGACGGCGAACGCCGACGGTGCCATCGGCGCCATCGACGATGCCATCTCGGCCGTCTCGACGGTCCGGTCCCAGCTCGGTGCGACCCAGAACCGCCTCGAGCACACGATCGCCAACCTGTCGGTCGCGGTGGAGAACCTCTCCGCTTCCGAGTCCCGGATCCGCGACACCGACATGGCCGAGGAGATGGTGGCGTTCACCCGTCACCAGATCATGGCCCAGGCCGGCACGGCGATGCTCGCCCAGGCCAACGTCGTCCCGCAGTCGGTCCTTCGTCTGCTGGGCTGATCCACCCACCAACCGGATGGGGGCGGGAGGGACCCGCCCCCATCCACCCCAGGAGGAAGAAGACACGTGACCAGCTACATCGGGGGTCTCGCATCGGGGCTCGACACCGCCTCGATGATCAAGCAGCTCCTCGACGTGGAGCGGGTTCCGATCGTCAACCTCCAGTCCAACCGTCAGAAGCTGGTCGCCAAGGACGACGCCTGGAGGGACATCGCCACCCGTCTCTCCGCCCTCCGCAGCTCCCTCGACTCCCTCGCCAACGTCACCTCGCTCGACGGCTTCGTCACCGCCTCTTCCTCCGACGAGCAGCGGGCCGTGGTTTCCGTGGCCGGGAACGCCATCCCGCAGACCCTCTCCTTCACCATCGACCAGCTCGCCACCCGCCACGAGGTGGTCTCCGCCGGGGCGTTCGCTTCGGTCGACGCCGTGATCGGGGCGGGCACCTTCACCATCGAGATCGGCGGCCAGGCCCACACCGTCACCACCGACGCCGACACCACCCTCTCCCAGCTCGCAGCCCGCATCAACGCCCTCGGTGTCGGGGTCACCGCGTCGGTCCTCGTGGTCGACTCCGGGGACGCCCGGCTGCGGATCGTCTCGGACGCCACCGGCGCCGCCTCGGCCTTCGAGGCACACGGCGACCAGGCCGGTCTCGAATCCATCGAGGTGATCCGGGCAGGCCAGGACGCCCGGATCACCATGGGCACCCTCACCATCGCCCGCTCCACCAACACCATCGACGACCTGATCCCCGGCGTCGCCATCGACCTGCGCTCGGCCGGGGCCGGGGAGGTGACGGTGAGCATCCGGCGGGACGTCGACAGGATCGTCGCCGCCGTCGGAAAGGTCGTCGGCGACCTCAACAACGCCATCGGCCGGCTCAAGGCCCTCACCGCCTACAACGCCGAGGCCAAGACCGGTGGCGTCCTGCTGGGCGACTCCACGGCCCGGCAGATCCTCAACGACCTGCAGACATCGGTGAGCTCGTTCACCCTCTCCGACGGCGCATACCGCCATGCCGGGGCGATTGGCATCGAGATCCAGCGTGACGGCACCATCGAGTTCGACGAGTCGAAGCTGCGGGCAGCCCTGGAGGACGACTACGCAACCGTGCGCCGGCTGCTCAGCCGATGGGGGGCCACCTCGGACCCGAGGGCCGAGTTCGTCCGGTCGGGCTCCGGGACCGTCGACGGGAGCTACGAGGTGGTGGTCACCCGCGCGGCCAGCGCCGCCGCGGTGACCGGCGCCGCCTATGCGGCGCCCGGGACCGACCTCTCCTTCCAGATCGCGTCCGGTGCCAGGACCGCCGAGGTGGTCGTCGCGGCGGGGGCCGGGATCGCCGATGCCATCGGGGCGATCAACCAGGCCCTCGCCGCGGCGGGCATCACCACCATCACCGCCCGGGAGGACGGCGGGTCCATCCGCCTCGAGGAGTCCCGGTACGGCTCCGCCCCGTCCTTCACCGTCACGGGCTCGGGCGCCTTCGGACTCGACGGGACCCACGAGGGCGTGGACGTGGCCGGGACCATCGGCGGCCAGCCGGCCACCGGGTCGGGGCGGTCGCTCACCGGCGACACCGGGGCCGTCAAGGGCCTCGTGGTGTCGGTGCTCGCCGACCAGTCGGCGGTCGACACCGCCGGCGGGACCCTGGCCCTCGGGGTCGTCACCGCGACCGGCGGCCTCATCGGGGCGATCTCGCGGGCCGTCGCCGCCGCCGAGGGCACGGACGGCGCCATCGCCCGGGCCAGGGAGCACTGGCGGGTCCAGATCGACCTCGTCGACGACCGTATCGCCCGCCTCCAGGACCGCCTCACGATCGTCGAGGACCAGCTGATCCGTCAGTTCACCGCCATGGAGTCGATGCTCGCCCAGCTGGCCAGCCAGCAGATGTGGCTCCAGGCCCAGCTCGCCGGACTCACCCAGACCCGATGAAGGGAGCAGCCATGTACGCCATCGACGCGGGACAGCACTACGCCCAGACGGAGGTCAGCACGGTCAGCCCGGCTCGCCTGGTCCTGCTCATGTACGACGCAGCTCTCTCCGCGGTCGAGATCGCCCGGGCGGCCCTCACCTCCGCGCATCCCGACCTCGCGCTCGTCAGCACCCAGCTCACCCGGGCCCAACAGCTCGTCACCGAGCTCGAACTGGCCCTGGACCACGACCGTGGCGGGCAGATCGCCGCCTCCCTGCAGGCCCTGTACGCGTACGCCCGGGAGCGACTCGTTCACGCCAACTTGTCCAAGGACACCGCTCCTCTCGACGAGGTGACCCGGATCATCGCCGAGCTGCGAGACGCCTGGGCCACCTCCGTGGTCGGTATGGAGCGGACGTGAGCCCGACCCTGCGTGCGATCGAGGCCCAGCTCGACCTGATCGAGCTCGCGCTGGAGCAGGGGCGGGTCGGCCAGGTGGAGCTGGAGGAGTGGGCAGCGCCCGACGACGGCATCACCGTCGACTCCGAGGCGGACCTCCGGCGTGTCCTCGATCGCATCCAGGCGACCATCGCCCGGGTGGAGAAGGCCCGGGCCGAGGTCGGCGTCGCCATCGACGAGCTGCGCCGCCGCCGGGCCGCCGCCAGGGCGTACCGGCCCTGACCTCCTCCCGGGCGATCCCTAAACTGGGCCCTCTCGCGGCCGACAGATCCGATTGGCCACGGATCGGCCGGTGACTCGACTCCATGGATGGGGTTCCTCTCTGAAGGACTGGAGGAGCCGCCATGAACGATGTGACGATGCGGGCCATCGAGTACGCACTCGGTGGGCTGAACCTGCGCTCTGAGGTCATCGCCAACAACGTGGCCAATGCCGAGGTCCCCGGTTTCACCGCCTCGCACGTCTCCTTCGAGCGCCAGCTCGCCTCCGCCCTCGACCGTGGCTCGTTCGACGACACCCCCGCGCCGACCGTGATGAGAAAGGGGGACGTCTTCAACGGGATCAACGAGGTCTCCCTCGAGGATGAGATGGTGGAGATGATCCGCACCGGCCTGCTCCGGGACGCGATGGTTTCCGCATACAACTTCAAGGCCGACCAGCTCCGGACCGCCATGAAGGGGGTGATGGCGTGACCGCCTTCGTGACCCTCGACATCGCCGGCTCCGGGCTGCACGTGTCGCGTTTCTGGCTCGACACCATCTCCCACAACCTCTCCAACGTCAACACCGTCCGCCCCGGCGACGAGGAGCCGTTCCGGGCCCAGATGGTGATCGCCCGCGAGAAGGTCTCCGCGGTCGGCGGGCCGGGTCGGGGCGTCGAGGTCGCCGCGGTGATGCGCCGGCCAGGTGACCCCGCCCGCGTCTACGACCCGCAGCACCCGGAGGCCGACGAGCAGGGCTACGTGACCATGCCGCACGTCGACCTGGCCGGGCAGATGGCGGACCTGATCCTCGCCACCCGCAGCTACCAGATCAACGTCCAGGTCCTGCAGGACGCACGCGAGGCCTACCAGACGGCCCTGAGGATCGGGCAGAGATGATCCCTCCCATCGAGCCCATCCGTGCGGCGACGACCGCCCCGGTCCACCGGGTCGAGCCGAAGCCGGCGCCCGGCTTCGAGGAGGGGCTGGGCAGCGCCCTGCAGTCGCTCGCCGACGCGGAGCGCCACGCCGATGCAGTCGCCATGGACATCGCCACCGGGGGTCAGGCGAGCGTCCACGACCTGATGATCGCCACCACCAAGGCGCAGCTGTCGCTGGAGCTGGCGGTCCAGGTCCGCAATAGGGCCATCGAGGCCTACCAGGAGATCATGAGGTTGCAGATCTGATGGAGTTCCGCCAGCGCCTCGGCGCGATGATCCGTTCCATCCCTCCCGCCCAGCAGGCCGGGATCGTGGCCGCGCTCGTCGTCCTGATCCTCGCGTCGGTCCTGTTCTTCCGCTGGGTGACCACCCCCTCCTACACGGTCCTCTACTCCGACCTCGAGATGTCCCAGGTCCAGGCCGTGATCGACGAGCTCGAGTCCCAGGGCGTCCCGTACCGCCTCGAGGCGGCCGGGTCGCGCATCCTGGTCCCGCGCTCCCGGGTGTACGAGGTGCGGGCGTCGATGGCCGCGGCCGGAATCCGCGGCGGGACCGTGGTCCCCGCCGGGTGGGAGCTGCTCGACAACCAGGGCCTCACCATCACCGACTTCCAGCAGCGCGTCGCCTACCAGCGCGCCCTGGAGGGCGAGATCGCCCGGACGCTGATGGCCATGGAGCCCGTCGAGTCGGCGACCGTCCATCTCGTCATGCCCGAAGACCCGCTCTTCGAGGCCGAGCGCAAGCCGACGACCGCCTCCGTCCTGGTGGCGCCCAAGCGGACGCTCACCGAGTCGGAGGTCGAGTCGATCATCTCGCTGGTCTCCGCCTCGGTCGAGGGCCTGGAGCCGGGGAACGTGACCGTGGCCGACGCCTCCGGCACGGTGCTCCACGCCGCCGGGGAGGAGTCCACCGGCGCCGGACTGGTGAGCCGCACCATGCGTCAGACGCGGGAGTTCGAGCGGCTGCTCGCCCAGGACCTCTCCAACCTGCTGACCACGGTGCTTGGCCCCGGGCGCGCCTCGGTGGTCGTGCGCGCCGAGCTCGACTTCGACCAGCGCCGGTCGGAGAGCGAGACCTTCGGCCGAAACCAGCCGCCCACCCTCCGGGAGCAGACCATGGAGGAGGAGTTCAACGGTTCCGGCGCCGCTCCAGGCGGTGCCCTGGGCGTCGACGGCGGGGTCGTGGCCACAGGCGGGGACGGCGAGTACGAGTACACGAAGAACGAGACCCTGCGGGAGTACGGGGTCGACCGGGTCATCACCTCCATCACGGAGGCGCCGGGCACAATCGAGCGCCTGTCCGTGGCCGTGGTCGTGGACGACGGCAGCCTCACCGGTGCCGCTCCCGTGCCGGTCGAGGACGTGGAGCGCCTGGTCGCTGCCGCCGTCGGCATCAACGGCCGCCGCGGCGACGTCGTCGAGGTGTCGGCCATCCCGTTCCCGTCCGTGGACGAGACGCCCGCCGCAGAACTGCCGCAGCCCGGTGTGCTCGGCTCCAACCTCACCGAGATCGCCGGCGCCGCCCTGCTGCTGCTCGTCGCTCTGACCCTCCTCTTCATGGGCCGTGGCCGCCGTCGCCCGGTGGAGATCACCGCTCCGCCGGCGCTCGAGGCCCCGGAGCCCGAGCCGGTGCCGGTGGGGGCCGGCGTCGAGATGGCCGCCCTCGCCCCGACGCGCCGCGGCCTCCACGACGACGTCGTCGACCTCGTCCAGTCACAGCCGGAGGAGATCGCCGCTCTGCTCAGGAGCTGGCTCGCTGACAGGAGATGAGCGAGATGACCCGGGTCACCGATCTCACCCCGACTCAGAAGGCGGCGGCGCTGGTCGTCGCTGTCGGCTCCGAGAACGCCGCGCAACTGTTCTCCCACCTCTCCGAGGAGGAGGTGGAGGTCCTCGCCGGTGAGGTGGCCCGTCTCGGGGAGATCGACACCGACGTGGTCGAGTCCGTGCTGAGCGAGGTCTACGAGCAGCTCACCGGACAGCGTTTCTCCCCGTCGGGTGGCATCCACGTGGCCAGGGACATCCTGACCCGCTGGAAGGGGCCCAAGGCGGCGGAGATCCTGGAGCGCATCGTCGGAACCGAGACGAAGCGGCCGTTCGCATTCGTCCGCGACGTGGACCCCGAGCAGCTGGTGCAGTTCCTCAAGGAGGAGCACCCGCAGACGGTGGCGCTGGTCCTTGCGTACCAGAGCCCGTCCTACGCCGCCCAGGTGCTGTCGGGGTTCGATCCTGACCTCCAGCGCGAGGTGGCACTGCGCATCGCCGGCATGGGACGCACCTCGCCGGACGTCATCGAGAAAGTGGAGGCCGCCCTGCAGGCCCGTCTCGGCTCCATGACCCGCCGGGAGTCGACCAGCCGGGGCGGGGTCAAGGACCTGGCCGAGATGCTCAACTACGCCGACCGGGCGACCGAGCGGGAGATCCTCGACCGGATCAACGAGGTCGACCCGCAGCTGGCGGAGCAGGTGCGCTCCCTGATGTTCGTCTTCGAGGACATCGCCTCGCTCGACGACCGGTCCATCCAGCTGGTCATCCAGGCCATCGATACCCACAAGCTCGCCGTCGCGATGAAAGGCGTCCGGTCCGACGTGCAGCAGGCGATCCTTCGCAACATGTCCGCACGGGCCCGGGAGACGCTCCTCGAGGAGATGGAGCTGCTCGGCCCGGTGCGCCGGCGCGACGTGGAGGCGGCGCAGACCGAGATCGTCGCCCGCATCCGCGACCTGGACGATGCCGGCGAGATCGTGATCTCGAGGGATTCGGGGGACCTCGTTGGCTAGCGTCCTGCGGTCCCCGGAGATCGAGGTCACGCCCTTCTTGGGCGAGACCGCTCCCGTCCTCGTCGACCAGGCCGTCGCGGAGATGCTCGCTGGGGCGCGGGCCGAGGCCCTGGCCGAGGGCCGCCGGGAGGGGTACGAGCAGGGCTTCCAGGCCGGCCGGGACGCAGCCGTCGCCGATGCCGCCGCCGCGGCCGCGTCCATTCGCCGTGCCGTCGACGAGGTTTTCGAGCATTTGCAGGCCCTCCGCGAGGAGGCATCCGGCTCACTGGTCCGGACGGCACTCGACCTCGTGGGCCGGGTGATCGGCGAGGTGGACGTCGAGCCGGAGCAGCTGGCCGACCGCATCCGGGCCGCCCTCGACGAGCTCGACTCGCCTTCGCTCGAAGTCCGGGTCGCCCCCGACATGGCCGGTGCGATCTCCGCCGCCCTATCGGACGACCACAGGGTCGCCGTCACGTCCGACCCAGCGCTCGCCGCAGGGGAGTGCCGCATCTCGGGCGAGTGGTGCGACGCCGACCTGACCTGGGAGGCCGCCCTGCGGGTCCTGAGGGAGGTGGTCGGTGCCTGACCTGGCCACGGTCCCGTTCCACCGGGTGTTCGGCCGCGTCGCTGGCGTCGTCGGCAACGAGGTCGACATCCGCGGCCTCCGCCTGAGGGTGGGGGACGCGGTCTCCATCGAGACCGCCGGGGGCAACCGCCCCGGCGAGGTGGTGGCCGTGGCGGGAGAGGCAGCCCGGGCGATGGTGCTGGGCGGCGACGAGGGGAGAGGCATGGGGGACAGGGGGCAGAGCAGGGAAACGGGCGGG
>QGUS01000328.1 GCA_003242515.1 Actinomycetota bacterium | reverse complement strand
CTTCAGCCCTGGTCGCAGATGCACGTGTTGATCGGTGGCCAGGTGATCATGGGTCTCGTGGGTGGCCTCATCGGCGCTGCCTACCTCATCGCGGACCGGCCCTCCGCTGTTCTCATCCTCATGGTGGGCGTGTACGCCATCGGCCACATGTCCCTCTACGCCTTCTCTCAGCTCCGGCAGTCGCACCTCTCCGCCATCAAGGGCTTCGTGAAGACCCTCGAGGCCAAGGACATGTACACCCGGGGCCACACCGAACGGGTGGCCTATTTCGCCCAGCTCATCGGTGAGGAGCTGAAGTTCACCGGCACCCAGCTGGAGACCCTGAAGTGGGCGGCGCTGATCCACGACCTCGGCAAACTCGCCGTCCCCACCGAGCTGATCCGCAAGCGGGGGCGGCTCACCGCAGACGAGTACGCCGAGATGAAGGCCCATGCCCACCTCGTCGAGGAGATCCTCGCCGAGGTCGACTTCCTCCAGCCGATGGTCGACATCGCCTCCGGCCACCACAGCCACTACGACGGGTCGGGCTACGGCGGCCGGGGACATGTCGAAGGTCAGACCCCGAGCCTGGAGGCCTGCATCGTCGCCGTGGCCGACGCCTTCGACGCCATGACGTCCGCACGGTCCTACCGCATGGCGCTCTCCCAGCAGTACGCCCTGGCCGAGCTGCGGAAGAACGCCGGCGGCCAATTCCACCCCGACGTGGTCGACGCCTTCGAGCGGGCCCTGGAGAAGACCGGCAAGCGCTGGGGCGCCCCGCACGTCAACGACGAGGAGATGGCCCGCCGCATGGCCGAGGACCCGGAGCTGAGCATCCATGGATGACCGCAGGCGCCGCCTGGTCACCGCGGTCTCGTGGCTGTTCCCCATCGGCACCGCGCTCATTGGCCTCGCCCTGGCATCGGTGGCCGACACCGAGTCGCTGGCGCTGATCGTCGCCGTCACCGCCCTGGTGATCGGCTCCCTGATCGCCGTGGCGTCCTCGTTCATCGGCAACCGGTTCAACACCGGGCAGGCCGTGGCGGCGGCCCTGCCCTTCATCTTCCACGCCTCGGCGGAGACGATGCGCGAGACCGGGCGCACCGTCGACATCGTCGGCGTCCTGGCGGTCTACTGCCTGGGGCTGGCCATCACCTGGGTGATCAGATTCGCTCGGGGCGAGGACCAGGTGGAGATGCTGCCGCTGATGGTCCGGCGGCTCCTCGGGTACAGCGCCTACGGCATCGTCTACACGATGATGCGGACGGGTCCCTTCGCCGAGCTGACCGGCGCCTGGGACGACCTGGTCCCGTTCGCGGTGGCGGTGATCGCGTGGGTGGCGGTCGAGGTGTTCGTCCGGTCGCTCTTCGTCTTCGGCCCGCGGGAGCTGACCCGGGCGTACATGGCCCGGGCGTTCATCCAGGACCTGAACGTGTTCTCCGGCCTGGTCCTCACCGGCGCCCTGTTTGGCGAGCTGTACGGCCCGCTGGGGTGGTGGGCGCTTCCGATCGCCCTCCTCCCGTACTCGTTCGCCCACGCCGCCTTCCGTCGCTTCCAGGAGACGAAGGTCACCTACAAGCAGACCATCCGGGCCCTGGCCCGGATCCCCGAGGTGTCGGGCCTGGCGATCGACGGGCATGCCGACCGGACCACCGATCTGGCCACCGCCATCGCCAAGGAGCTCGGACTGGGCCCGACGCTGGTGGAGCAGGTCGAGTTCGCCGCCCTCATGCACGACATCGGGCGGATCAGCCTCAACGAACCGCAGGTCCTGAAGATGGGCTATACGGACGACGACATCGCCCGCTGGAGCGCCGAGATCATCGCCGAGTCGCCGTATCTGGCGAAGGTCGCGGAGCATGTGCGCCACCAGTACGAGCCGTTCCGCAAGCCCGGCCAGGCGGCCGACCCCGAGATCTCGGTCGTCTCCCGGATCATCAAGGTGGCGGCCGCCTACGACTGGAAGCTCAACGAGCCGGGGGCCAGCCCGCTGTCCGTCCTGGAGAGCCTCCACGCCGGAGTGGCCTACGAGTACGACCCCGAGGTCGTCGCCGCGCTGCGCAAGGTGCTGGAGAGGCGGGACCGGCCGGTTTCGGGATGGGACCGAAGATCCCGCCCGCGGATAACGCGATGGCGTACGCTGGTCGGGCGGGGGCTGCTCCCTCCTTGGTCCGC
>QGUS01000327.1 GCA_003242515.1 Actinomycetota bacterium | reverse complement strand
CAGCGCGTGCGCGGCGCGCTCCCTGTTCCGCTCCTGGAAGGCCCGAAGGTCTGCGATGAGACGGTCCCGGTCCTCGGGCCTGGACCGGACCACCTTCTCCGGGATCTGGAAGGGTGACCCGTCCTTCGAGAGGAAGGTGTTGACGCCGATCACCGGATAGGCGCCGGACTCCTTCATCTTCTCGTAGTAGAGCGACTCCTCCTGGATGCGGGTGCGCTGGTACTGCCGTTCCATGGCCCCCAACACGCCGCCGCGGGAGGAGATCCGCTCGAACTCCATGAGCACCGCCTCCTCGACGAGGTCGGTGAGCTCCTCGATGATGAAGCTCCCCTGCAGCGGGTTCTCGTTCTTCGCCAGGCCCAGCTCCCGGTTGATGATCAGCTGGATGGCGACGGCCCGCCGCACCGACTCCTCCGTGGGCGTGGTGATCGCCTCGTCGTAGGCGTTGGTGTGGAGGCTGTTGCAGTTGTCGTAGATGGCGTACAGGGCCTGGAGGGTGGTCCGGATGTCGTTGAAGTCGATCTCCTGGGCGTGCAGCGACCGGCCCGAGGTCTGGATGTGGTACTTGAGCATCTGGGACCGCTCGTTCCCGCCGTACTTGAGCTTCATCGCCTTCGCCCAGATGCGCCGGGCCACCCGCCCGATGACGACGTACTCGGCGTCGATTCCGTTGGAGAAGAAGAACGAGAGGTTGGGGGCGAAGTCGTCGATGTGCATCCCCCGGGCCAGGTAGTGCTCCACGTAGGTGAAGCCGTTGGCCAGGGTGAAGGCGAGCTGGGTGATGGGGTTCGCGCCGGCCTCGGCCATGTGGTAGCCGGAGATGGACACCGAGTAGAAGTTCCGGACGTCGTTGCGGACGAAGTACTCCTGGATGTCGCCCATCATCTTGAGGGCGAACTCCGTCGAGAAGATGCAGGTGTTCTGGGCCTGGTCCTCCTTGAGGATGTCGGCCTGGACGGTCCCCCTGACCCGTGACAGGGTCTCGGCCTTGATCTGCTCGTAGACGTCGCGGGGCAGCACCTCGTCACCGGTCACCCCCAGCAGGCGCAGGCCGAGCCCGTTGTGGGCCTCGGGCAGGTCGCCGTGGTACTGCGGCCGGGGCCGGTCGCCGTAGATGGCGGCGATC
Source organism: Actinomycetota bacterium (assembly GCA_003242515.1). GTDB lineage: Bacteria > Actinomycetota > Acidimicrobiia > Spongiisociales > ZC4RG35 > ZC4RG35. The sequence goes on along the minus strand of QGUS01000327.1, from coordinate 1,055 downwards.
TTCTCCTCGACCTCGTCCCACATGTCGTGCTCGGTGATCCACTTCTCGCACGCCTGGTCGATGGCGGCGTTCATGAAGAAGGCGAGGATCATCGGCGCCGGCCCGTTGATGGTCATCGACACCGAGGTCGACGGGTCGTTGAGGTCGAACCCGGAGTAGAGCTTCTTGGCGTCGTCGAGGGTGGGGACCGACACGCCCGAGTTGCCCACCTTCCCGTAGATGTCGGGCCGCTCGTGCGGGTCCTCTCCGTAGAGGGTCACCGAGTCGAACGCCGTGGACAGCCGCTTGGCCGGCATGCCGTGGGCCAGGTAGTGGAACCGCCGGTTGGTCTGCTCGGGCGGGCCCTCGCCGGCGAACATCCGGGTGGGGTCCTCCTCGGTCCGCTTGAACGGGTAGACGCCGGCGGTGTAGGGGAACTGCCCGGGGACGTTCTCCTGGAGCAGCCACCACAGCCGGTCGCCCCACGAGCGGTACCGGGGCAGGGCCACCTTGGGGACGCGGATGTGCGACAGGGTCTCGTGGTGCAACGGCACCCGGATCTCCCGGCCGCGCACGTGGTAGACGAACTCCTCCCCCCGGTACTCGGCCTGCATGCCCTCCCATCGCTCCAGCATGCGGCGGCACTCGGGGTCGAGGGCGGCCTCCGCCTCCTCGAGGGCGGCGGCAACGTCGGCTCCGGCCTCGGCGGCGGCCCGGAGCCGGTACACCCTCTCGGCGGCCTCGGCCTGCTCCTTGGCCCAGCCGTCGTAGTTGCGGATGGTCTCGACGATCTCGGCGAGGTACCGGGTCCGCTCCGGCGGGACGATGTGCTGCTTGGAGCCCGGTGCCACCGGCAGGTCGAGCGTCGACTCGAGCGGCATCCCCCGTCCGGCGAGCGCGGCGACGAACGCCTCGTAGAAGCGGTTGGTGCCCGGGTCGTTGAAGTCGGAGGCGATGGTGAGGTGGACGGGCACCTCGGCGTCGGGCATCTCGAAGCGCAAGTGGTTGCGCTTCCACTGCTTGCGGACGTCCCGCAGGGCGGCGGCCGCCACCTCCTTGTCGGCCTTGTTGATGGC
>QGUS01000062.1 GCA_003242515.1 Actinomycetota bacterium | reverse complement strand
ATCGTCCTCCGCGACTTCCTTCTCCGCCGTCTTCTCACCCTTGATGGTGAGGTAGTCCTCGTCGACGGTGACCTCGACGTCCTTCTCGGGGTCGACGCCGGGGAGCTCGGCCGTGATGACCAGCTCACCCTCCGTGCGGGTCACGTCGATCTCGGGCCGGAAACCGAGGTCCATGCCGTCGGTGAGGAGGCGGGGGAAGCGGAAGAAGTTGTCGAACTCCTTCTCGAGGTCGATCAACGGCCGCCAGAGTTCGAGCTTCATGCTCCACCTCCCTTCTCGGGTCCTTGCCCCCTGACTGCCGGGCGACCCGTACCCGGCGGGGGTTGCGATGCGTTCCTACCTGCATCATCCGGATCGGGCCCACGGGGCGCCAGGGGAGAAAGTCCCTTCCGGAGGCGTCCAACCGTTGGCCTGGCCGGCGAGACGGCCGAGCCGGCATGCGGAGGTCAGGCGCTGAAGATCGCCCCATGCCCGACAGGGCCGGACGTACGATCCCCGGACGATGCCTGTCGGGACCCTGCTCACCGAGATCAGCGTCAAGGGCTTCCGGAGCCTTCGCGACGCCAGCTTCCGGCCGGGCCCGGTGACGGCGCTCGTCGGGGAGCCCGGAACCGGTAAGTCGAACCTCCTCGCCGCGGTCCGGGCGGTGCTCGACCCCAAGGGGGCGCCGCTCACCTCCGACGACGTGACGAGGGGCCGCCGGGGGCCGATCCACATCACCGTCCGCACCTCCGCGGACCGGTCCTGCACGCTGCGGGCCGAGCCGCCAGGACGCCCCGCCCGCGAGGGGGCGGCGACGCCGGTGGTGGCCTTCATGCCCGCGGCGATGCGCGCCGACAGCCTCATCGCCCCACCCGTGCCGGGTGGCCTCCGGCAGGCCCGGCGCCGCCCGGCCACCCCGCGCGGCGACGCGGAGGCGGCACGCGGGCTCGTCACCCTGTTCGAGCAGTGGCTGGAGCGAGGGGTGACCGGGGTGGTCGTGCTCGTCGAGGAACCCGAGCTCTTCCTGCCGCCCCAGATGCAGCGCTACCTGTACCGCCTCCTGCGCCAGCTGGCGGAGCAGGGCAACCAGGTCCTCTACTCCACCCACTCCCCCTCGTTCCTCAACGTGGCCCGGCTCGACGAGATCGTCTTCACCGACTTCGACCCCGCTGCCGGCACCACCTTCAGCCAGCCCCTTCCGGTGCCGCCGGACGAGGAGTTCCGGGCCTCGTCGGAGTTCGACGCCGCCCGGAGCGAGCTGTTCCTGGCCCGGGCGGCCATCCTGGTCGAGGGTCAGACCGAACGGCTCGCCCTGCCGTTCGTGTTCCAGGCCCTCGGCTACGACCCGGACCGGGAGGGCATCTCGATCATCGAGTGCGGTGGCAAGCCGAACATCCCGGTGATCGCCCGGGTGGCCAGAGCGGTCGGCGTCCCCTTCCTGGTGGTGCACGACCGCGACGCCCCGGCCCGGAAGAAGCCCATCCCCTCCGAGCAGCAGATCAACCGCCTGATCGCCGAGATCGCCGGGCGCGACGCGGTGGAGCTGGTGCCGGACTTCGAGAGCGTGGCCGGGCTGCGGGGCCGGTCGAAGCAGAAGCCCGCCCGAGCCTGGCACGACTTCGCCCGGCGACGCGCCGAGGACTTCCCGCCACAGCTCTTGAGGATCGTGGAGCGGGCGGTGGCCATGGCCCGGAACGGGCGGTGACGGCCTGCGGCCGTGGGTGGTGGTGGAGCTGACGGGATTTGAACCCGTGACCCCCTCGTTGCGAACGAGGTGCTCTGCCAGGCTGAGCTACAGCCCCATACGGGAAGCGTGATTCTACCCGGGGTCGCCCGCTCGTCAGCCGCCGAGGATCAGTTGGCGATGACCCGGATCTGCGGCTCGTCCCACTCGCTGGGCCGCTCCGCGACGTGGGTGATCTTGAGCCGCATGGCCCGACGCTGCCGCATCTGGGCCAGCAGCATCATGTAGGCGGCGGTGAGGGCGCCGAACAGGGCCGCGCCGAGCAGCCACGCCACCGACTTCGTCTTCCACGCCAAGAACAGAGAGCCGACCGTGAGCAGGACCAGCGTGGCGAGGGTGCGGCGGCGACGACGCCGGATGAGCTCCCGCTTGCTGGCTGCGAGCTCCGCGACCGACTGCTTCTGCACGTTGGCCATCGAGTGGGTCCAACGATCGAAGTCCTCTGCGGAAGAGAGCGGGGTCCCACGCCGGTCGCCGAAGACCACCGGGAGCAGATAGACGCTCCAGATGCCTGCGATCAGCAGGAGTCCGACTATGACGATTGTTGGCATGTGACTCTCTCGCGTCTCGCTGAACCGAGGGTAGTCAGGGTTCTCCCGCTCCTCCAACGACCCTCTGCCAGTCTCCCGACCGGCCGCCGGACTTGGAGACGAGCTGCACGGACTCGATGGTGACGCCGCGTTCGACGCCCTTGACCATGTCGTAGACGGTCAGGGCAGCCACCGAGACCGCCGTGAGAGCTTCCATCTCCACGCCGGTGGTGCCGGTCGTCGTCACCGTAGCGGTTATCCGCACGGCATGCCCATCCGGGACGAGATCGACCGCGACCGAGTCGATCGGGATCGGATGACACAACGGTATTAGATCGGCAGTCCTCTTGGCCGCCTGAATCCCGGCGATCCGGGCCACCGCCACGACGTCGCCCTTCGGTATCTCGCCCGAGAAGACCTTCTCGATCAGCTCCGGGGTCATGACGACACGCCCCTCGGCGACCGCGGTCCGCTTGGTCACCGGCTTCCCGCCGACGTCCACCATGCGGGCGGCCCCCTTCTCGTCGAGATGGGTCAGCTCACTCATCGTCTGCACTCCTGTTCTCGGGGGCGCCGAAGAGCTCCAGGATCACGCTATCGCCAGGTTCGACGACATCGACGCCCACGGGGAGGACCACGAAGCAGTCCGCGGCCGCCACACCCGACAGCATGTTCGATCCCTGCCCTCCGGTGGGGACCACCTCGAGGGTGGCGTGGTCGGTGATCCGTGCCCGGAGGAAGGCCTCCTTGGCCGGGTCGCTCGTGAAGCGGGCACCGGCTCGGCCGTGCACCCTGGGCCGGAGGATCCGGGTGGCGCCCTGCATGGCGAGGAGGGCGGGACGGGCGAACTGCTCGAAGGAGACGAGGACCGACACTGGGTTGCCGGGGAGCCCGAAGAACGGCCGGCCACCGACCAACCCGAACCCGAGGGGCTTGCCGGGGTTCATCGCCAGCGAGAGGAACTCCACCCCGAGCTCTCCCCCGAGGACGGCCTTGACCACGTCGTAGTCGCCCATGGAGACGCCGCCGCTGCTGATGATCACGTCGGCCTCGGCCACGGCACGTCCGATGACGGCCCGCAGGCGGTCCGGGTCGTCGGGGATCCACCCCATGTCCACCACGATCCCGCCGGCTGTCTCCACGAGAGCGACGAGCATGGGCCGGTTGGAGTCGCGGATGGCGCCCGGCTCCAGCTCCGGAGTCGCCGCCGGACGCAGCTCGTCTCCCGTGGAGAGGACGGCGACCCTCGGACGCCGGGAGACGACCGCCCCGGTGATCCCGAGGGACGCCATGACCCCGACATGGGCGGGCCCGAGACGGACACCGGCGGGGATGACCTCATCCCCCGCCTTCACGTCGCCGCCACGGGTCCGGACATAGGTGCCGCGTTCGTATGCCTTGTGGACGGTGACCTTGCCGTCGGACTCCGTGGTGTCCTCGACTCGGACGACAGTGTCGGCACCCTCGGGCATCGGGGCCCCGGTCATGATCTTGTAGGCCTCGCCCGGCCCGACCGGCCCGGACGCCACGCCGCCGGCCGGGATGTCGCCCAGCACGGTCAGGACGGCGCCCTCGGCCGCCACGTCCCCGGCCCGGACCGCAAAGCCGTCCATGCCGGAGTTGTCCCAGCCGGGCACGTCCTCCGGGGCCACGACGGGGCGGGTGAGCACCCGGCCCGCGAGGTCGCCCAGTCCCACGGTCTCGGACTCGAGCGAGGGAAGGACGGAGAGGATCTTGCTGCGGACCGCTGTGATGGGGCGCAGGTCAGCGGACATCGTCGATGGTGTCACCGAACCGGTGCCTGCCCAGCACGATCGTGGCCTGCAACAGGCCCTCCGGGGTCCCGGTGTCGAGCATGTCCACCGGGGCCACCCAGCCCCGGAGCCGACCCGCACGCCCGAGGGCGTCGATGGCGTCGGTGAGCTGGATCTCGCCGCCGACGCCGGGCTCGGCCTTCTCCAGGTGCTCGAAGATCTCCGGGGTGAAGAGGTAGCGGCCCACGAGGCCGAATCGGGACGGGGCCTTCTCGGGGCCTGGCTTCTCGACGGCCCCGGAGAGCTCCACATAGCCCTCCTCCACGTCCGACGCGGTCGCCACCACCCCGTACCGGGAGAGCATGTCGTCGTCGAGGGGGCGGAGGCAGACCACCGAGGTCCGGCCGTGGTCACTTCCCGCCGCCAAGGCCGGAAGCACGTCGTGTCCGGGCCGCACCAGGTTGTCGGCGAGGAGGCAGAAGAAAGGGCGGTTGGCCACCATCTCACGGGCCTCGAACACGGCGTGGCCGAGGCCGAGCGCCTCCTCCTGGACGACGGGACGGACCCGCACGCCCTCGAGACCGGGCAGCGGCCCCTCCAGCGAGAAGTGCTGGGCGACGAGGTGCCCGGCGTCGAGGTCGACGACCACGATCGCCTCCCGGGCGCCGGCGCGGGCGGCCTCCTCGACCGCGTACTGGATGGCGGGGCGGTCGATCACGGTGAGCAGCGCCTTCGGGACGACGCGTGTCGCCGGGCGCATCCTGGTGCCCCGTCCTGCGGCCGGGATGACCGCGACCTCGATGCTCATGTCGGCACCTTCTGCTCGGAACCCTTGATCAGACGGGCGACGTTCTCCCGGTGGCGGAACACGATCAGCGCCACCATCAGGCACACCCACAGGAAGGCTAGCCCCCGGACCCCGACCGCCCAGGCGACGGGCAGGGTCACGGCCACGGTGATCAGCGAGGCGACGGCGGCCACCTTGGTGAGCTTGACGATGATCAGCCAGAGAGCGAGCGCACCGAGGCCGATCAGGGGGATCGTGTAGAGGAGCACGCCGAGGGAGGTGGCGACGCCGCGGCCGCCCCGGAACTTGTGGAAGATCGGATAGCAGTGGCCGACCACCGCGAACAGGCCGGCCAGATACGCCCAATGGTCCGTGACCACCAGACCGCCCACCGCCGCGGGGTTCTGGCTCGCCAGCACGCCGAGGTAGGCGCCGATCACGCCCTTGATGGCGTCGCCGATCAGCACGGCCGCGGCCGGGCCCTTGCCCAGGGTCCGCAGCACGTTCGACGTCCCCGGGTTCCCCGAGCCCACGCTGTGGATGTCCACGCCCTTCATCTGGGCGACGATGACGGCGAAGTCGATGCTCCCGATCACGTAGGAGGCGACGACCGCGAGAAGCAGCTTCACGAGCCCGATGATACGGGTGGAATGGAAGAGGCCCGTCCGCGGTTCTAATGTTTCGTCTCTCTACGACCCATGCCGACCTACGAATACACCTGCAAGAAATGCGGCGAACGACTGGAGGTCTTCCAGAAGTTCTCCGACAAGCCGCTGAAGAAGCACGCGGACTGCGGTGGTGAGTTGGTGAAGGTGCTCTACGCCCGCGGGATCGTCTTCAAGGGATCCGGGTTCTACGCCACCGACGGTCGTGGAAGCTCGACGAGGAGCTCGTCCTCGAACGGCTCCTCTTCCAAGTCGGAGTCGTCGGCCGCCGCCGCCGACTGACCCACCCCGACGGACGACGCACCTGACCCCCTTCCCCGCGTCGCGCCCCCGGCGTACGGTCGCGGCATGCTTTGGCTCGACAGACCGCCGTGGGGACGCTGGCTCGCGGCCGGCGCGCTCGTCTGCCTGGCCTTCTGGATCGAGCTCCGGCCCGCGCCGGCGCCGGTGGGCGCACCCGAGGAGGTCGTCGCCGAGTCACCGTCGCTTCCGGCAGGCTGGTGGGCGTTCCCGGTCGAGCTGACCGGAGGCCCCGAGCCCGGCGAGCGGGTCCTGGTCGTGGTGGTGGAGACCGGCCTCGCCGTGGAGGGCGTGGTGGCGGCGCCCCCGGGGGACGACCCGTTCGGTGCGTCGCGGGGCCTGGTGGCGGTGCCTTCGGAACATGCACCCGCGGTCGCCGCGGCGGCCGCCTCCGGAGGGGTCGTGGTCCTCCTCGCCACGGGATGACCACTACCGTGCGAACGTGATCAGCGCACTGGTCTGGGGCCTGGTTCAGGGCCTCACCGAGTTCCTGCCCGTGTCCTCGTCGGGCCACCTCGTCATCATCCCGGCCATCCTGTCGCGCCTCGGCGTCGAGGTCGGGCTGCCCGACCTGGAGGTCTCGGCCGTGCTCCACCTCGGCACCCTCCTCGCCGTTCTCGTCTATTTCCGCAAGGACGTGGCGAGGATGCTCCGCTTCCGCTCCGACGCCGGGGGACGCAGGGTGCTCACACTCCTGGTCGTCGGGACCATCCCGGCCGTGGCCGGTTTGCTGCTCGAGGACTCCCTCGACCGGTTCCAGTCCGTCGTGTCCAACGTGGGCTGGGCGCTGGTCGTCACCGGGGTGATCCTCCTGGTAGGGCAGCGGTTCGCAATGGGCACCCGCCGCCTCGAGGAGGGCCGCATTCCCGACGCCGTCTGGGTCGGCCTCGCCCAGGCCCTCGCCCTGGTCCCCGGCATCTCCCGGTCCGGCTCCACGATCACGGCCGGGAGCATCCGGGGCTTCGAGCCGTCGGAGGCCGCCCGCTTCTCCTTCCTCCTCGGCATCCCCGCCATCGTCGGCGCCGGCCTGCTCCAGGTCCCCGACCTCCTGAGCGCTGGCCGGCTCGACGCCCCCCTGCTTCTCGGGTTCGTGACCGCCGCCGTGTCCGGTTACCTGGCGATCTCGCTCATGCTCGCCGTGATCCGCAGGGCCGGGCTCGTCCCGTTCGCCGTGTACGCCTTCGCGGTCGGCGCCCTGGTGGTGGTGATGTTCTGATGGCGGAGCGAAACGTCCTCGGGGGCGTGCTCGAGCCCTGCGGGTTCGACCCGCTCACGGGGTGGTTCCGCGACGGGACCTGCCGCACCGGCCCGGACGACCTGGGCAGCCACACCATCTGCGCGGTGATGACCCGCGAGTTCCTGGAGCACCAGAGGTCGATCGGGAACGACCTGACCACCCCGGCACCCGAATACGCCTTCCCGGGCCTCCAGCCGGGCGACCGGTGGTGCGTCACCGCCTACAACTGGCTGCGCGCCTACCGCGACGGTGTCGCAGCACCGGTCGTCCTGGCATCCACCCACGAGGGAGTGCTGGACATCGTCCCCATCGAGGCGCTGCGGGAGCACGCGGTCGACGTGCCCGACACGCCCGAGGGCCTGCTCTAGGTCAGAGCACCGCGTCGAGCCCGACGTGGACGCCGCCGGGGAGGTCGCGGACCTTGCGGACCGCCAGGACCGCACCGGAGGCGAAGGACTCGTAGCTCGTCGACATGTGGGTGATGGAGAAGAGCTCCCCGGCGTTGGACATCGCCACCTCCTGGTGGGAGATGAGACCGGGCAGCCGGACGGCGTGCACCCGGACCCCCTCCACGAGGGCGCCGCGGGCACCCTCCACCAGCTCGGACCCGTGCTCGGACGACGTGCCTCCGCCCTTCGAGATGCCCATGGCGGTGGCCAGGGCGGTCCCCGAAGGGGCGTCCGGCTTGGTGGAGTGGTGTCTCTCGATCACTTCCACGGCCTCGAAGTAGCGGGCGGCCTCGGCGGCCCACCGCATCATCAGCACGGCGCCGATGGCGAAGTTGGGCACGACGAGACACGGCGTGCCGGTGCCCCAGAGGTCGCGCAGGCGTTCCAGGCGCTCCGGTGTGAACCCGGAGGTCCCGACGACCGCGGCGGCGCCGGCGTCGCGCCAGGCCTCCAGGTTCTCGAACACGACGTCGGGATGAGCGGTCTCCACCACGACGTCGGCGGAGATCTCATCGCGCGAACCCGAGACGACCAGGCCGGCCATGGCCTGGCCGGCCCGGTTCGGGTTGTAGAGACCCACCAGCTCGAGGTCGTCTGCGGCGGTGACCGCCTCGATGATCGGGGTGGCGAGCTTCCCGCCCGCCCCCGAGACGGCTACCCGGATCAATCCAGCGCCTCCACCAGCGCCTCGGCGAACGCCTCGCGCGCCGCGGCCACCACCGCCTCGGTGTGGGACGCGCAGATGAACCAGGGCGCGAGGGCCTCGGGGCAGGGCGTGACGCCC
>QGUS01000326.1 GCA_003242515.1 Actinomycetota bacterium | reverse complement strand
CGACCCCGCCCCTGCCGCCGAGGTGGCCGAGGTGGAGCAGGCCGCCCGTAAGGCCTTCGGGGACCGGGTCGTCTCCGTGCCCACCGAGGGCGACCGGGAGATCACCGAGGCGTGGACCGCCTCCCAGCGGCCCGGCGTGCTCGTGATCGGGCCGCCGCGGATCGCGTGCTGGCACGTCGCCTCCCTGGGCCTGGTCGTGGTGCTGGAGGAGGGGCGGCGGGTGATGAAAGACCGGCAGACCCCGACCATCCACGTCAGGGAGATCCTCCGCACCAGGTCCCGGGCCGAAGGGTTCAACCTGGTCTTCTTCGGACCGACGCCGTCCACCGAGACCCTGGCGGCCGGCGCCACCGTGGTGAGGGCCACCCGGCGGGCCTGGGCCCCAGTGGAGGTCGTCGACCGGTCGGGGGAGCCTCCGGGACAGGGGCTGGTGTCCGACCGCGTGGTCGCCGCGCTGCGGCGCCTGGGGAGGGCCGAAGGGGAGAAGGCCTTCGTCCTCACCACCCGCAAGATGGTGGAGTCCGTGATCGACGAGCTGAACCGGAGGCTGGGGAGGGGCGCCGCCGCCGAACATCCCGGGGGCGTCATCGCAGGCGTGGGTACCGAGCGTGACCTGGCCGCCCTGGAGCCGGTCCGTCTGGCGGTGTGCCTGAACATCGACATGATGCCGGGGGCCGCCGGGTACCGGGGCGAGGAGGAGGCCATCCGGCTGCTGGCCCGCCTCGGGAACTCGGTGCTCCCCGGGGGCCGGATGATCGCCCAGACCGAGGACCCCGACTCGCCGCTGGCGGTGGCCCTGCGGCGGGGCGACCCCATCCCGTACCTCGAGAGGGTGCTGGCCGACCGGGCCCGCCAGGGTTTCCCCCCGGCCCGGGAGATGCTCGCGGTGGAGGTCCGGGGGGAGCCGGGGGAGGAGCTGGAGGAGGAGATCGCCTCGCTCGAAGCGGTGGACTGCTACGGCCCGGCGGTGATGGAGGACGGGCTGCGGTGGCTGCTGGCGGGCCGTCTCGACCGTGTCCGCAAGGCACTCCGCGAGAAGGCGGCCATCTGGCGGGAGAGGGGCCTCACGGTCCGCATCGACGCGGACCCGATCGACCTCTGACCCGGCCTCCCGCCACGGGAGGCCCCACGAGGCAAGCCCGGCGGACCCGCGCCCGGCGGCCATGCGATTCCGGGCGCCAAGCAGCGAGTACCCGGCGCCGAGCAGTTACCCTCCCACCGACTCATGGCGATTCTTCCCATCAGAACCTTCGGCGACCCCGTCCTCCGGATCGAGACCAAGCCGGTGGAGGAGATCGACGACGCGGTCCGCTCCCTGGTGAAGGACATGATCGAGACCATGTACGCCGCTCCCGGCGTGGGTCTCGCCGCCAACCAGGTCGGAGTGTCCCGGCGCATCGCCGTGTTCGACGCCCAGGACGGCCTCGGCGCACGGGTGATGATCAACCCGGAGATCGTGGAGACCTCGGGTGAGTTCGTCTACGACGAGGGGTGCCTCTCCATCCCCGGCCGCTACTGGGAGATCACCCGGCCCGCCTTCGCCCGGGTCCGGGCCCTCGACCTCGACGGCAACAAGGTGGAGTACCAGGGCGACGGGCTGATGGGACGCGTCCTGCAGCACGAGGTCGGCCATCTCGAGGGTGGCCTGCTCATCGACCACCTTCCGAAGCGGATCCGAAAGCAGGTGCTCCGCGAGCTGCGGGACGAGAACCTGGGCCTGCGATGACCTCGATCGTCTTCTTCGGGACCCCGGAGGAGGCGGTACCGACCCTCACCGAGCTGGCCGCCCGGTTCGATGTCCGGCTCGTGATCACCCCGCCCGACCGGCCCAGGGGCCGCTCCAAGCGCCCCCAACCGCCGCCGGTCAAGGTGGAGGCGGAGCGCCTCGGCATCCCCGTGGAGCAGCCGGAGAAGTCGGCGCAAATCGCAGAGACGCTGACGCGTCACGGCCCCTTCGACCTCGGGGTGGTCGTCGCCTACGGGCGCATCCTCAGGCCCGAGGTGCTCGACGCACCCGCACACGGCATCCTCAACCTCCACTTCTCCCTGCTCCCGCGCTGGCGGAGAGCGGCCCCCGTCGCCCGGGCCCTGATGGCGGGTGACACCATGACCGGGGTCACCATCATCCGCCTCGACGAGGGTCTCGATACCGGCCCCGTGCTCACCGCACAGCTCGTGAACATCCACCCGGCCCAGGACA
>QGUS01000325.1 GCA_003242515.1 Actinomycetota bacterium | reverse complement strand
AAAGCTCCAAGACTCACCACAAATACAATGACCCGGGTTCGGTGTAACTAGAGGCCCTGAAATTTGTAACGCCTGCCGTAGGAACCGGCTGATCCTCCTGGTCAGGACTTTGGTGAACACTCGACCACCAATGGCCCGGGCCTCTGGCCCGGGCCTTCCGGTTTGTCAGGGCTGTCGGTGGTCAGCCGGCCTCGCTCCACATCCGCCCGCCGACGATCACCATGAAGATGCTGAGCACCACGGCGAACGGGACCGCCGGGCCGGGGCCAACGAGCCCCAGGAACATGAGGATCCCGATGGCGACCGACCCGGTCCCTCCCAGCACGGACAGCCATCCCAGCCAGGAGGGGTGATCGGGGTCGGCGATCACGGCAGTCCCGACGAGGACGAAAGGGATCCCGTGGAATCGTACAGACGATTCGCAAGATCGATCTCGTGAAAATGAAGGTCGTTGCCCGTCCTGGGAAGGATGAAGAAGTCCGGGGCTTTGCTTATGCCGTGGCCCGGAAGTTTGGACGAGCTGCACTACCTGACGAAGTTCAGGAGTGTTTGCGTCCACTGCGTGCCCATCTGCGGAAGCGCCATGGCAAGAACTCGCCGGAAGGCAGAATTCTGGCCGACCTGCAGGCTATTCGGGTGGAACCGAACCCAGACTGGACCTCTGACGAGATCGAGCTTGCTGTGATCTTTGTAGTCGAGGGACTACCGCTCGCGAATTCAGCGACCCCAACAAACACGAAGCTAATCACTGACTTGAAGGGAATCGCGGACACAACCTCCAGAATGGCTCAGATTGCAGCTGAGTTGGATCAGAAGTCCCAAGGCGAGTCAACGTTGCGCAAGCTGTGGGATCTGTACGCCTGTTCGGCTGTCGAGCTGTGCGACCTCATCAATCCAGTGATAAGAATCCAGGGTGAAGCGGTCTCTCCAGGCGAATTCGGATACGACAGGTACCGCCTTTCGGATGACCTAGACCTCGACTACCTCTCAGTGGAGGACGAGACCTGAGATGCTCTGGAAGGACCTGGGTGTAATCTGGTGGTCGAAACCGTGTGATCCGGGTGACTTGACATCCGTCGATACCCAGGTCACCGAATTCTGTTAGCTGGCGTCGGGATGCCCGACCTCGATTGGGAGGCATACCGCACCTCCCCGGTCTTCCCCCGGCGAGTGGCGATGGCGCACACCCTGTACCGGGAGATGGACATCGACCGGATCTACTCCTTCCGGCCCGAGCGCTTCGCCGGCTACCGGGTCCCGACACTGCTCATGGTCGGGGAGCAGAGCCCGCCTCTCTTCCGACACGCCGCCGATGCCGTCCGCTCCGCCCTGCCCGAACTGACCTATGTGGAGCTGGAGGGCCAGCAGCACATCGCCATGGACACCGCACCTGGCTTGTTCGCCTCGACCGTGAAGGGGTTCCTCCTCGGCTGATCGGGGTACCGTCAGTCCCATGGCGAAGATGATCAAGGGCGACTCCTCGCGGAAGCCGCCCGAGCCGGCGGACGGCCACGCCGTCATCGAGGAGTGGATGCGGAGGCAGATGCCCGACCTTCAGCCCATCCTGGAGAAGCTCGACACGCTCCTGCAGAAGGCGCTTCCCGAGCCGCAGTATGCGGTCAAGTGGAAGAAGGCCCACTACGGCACGGCGGATCACGGCTGGGTCGTGGAGCTGGTCTCCTACGACGTCTCCGTCAACGTGGGGTTCTTCGCCGGAGCGGACTTCGACAGCCCGCCGCCCAACGGCGAGGGCCGCTACCGCTACGTGAAGCTCCGGTCGGTGGACGAGGTCGACGACAGGCTCGAGGCCTGGATCGCCAACGCCGTCCGTGTCGACGGCTGGAAGTAGCTCACCAGCCCGCGTCGGGGGGCGGCGCCTCCTCGGGTGTCCGGGCCTCGGGCGGACAGCTGGCGGCGTCCTGCCACGACTGCCGCCACTCAAAGTGCCACCACTCCCACGAGAGGGTGTGGCAGATCCCGAACCGGTGGCCGTGGACGAGGAGCCAGTCGGCGGAAGGCCCGTCGCCGACGTCGATGGCCAGGCCCCGCACGTGCATCGAACGCTCCGGGGGGAACACCCAGCGTGTCGCCTCCTCCACCGAGCCGTGCTTCTCGATCGCCTCGGTGAGCAGGCGGTTCTGTTCGTCCACCCACCGCCATCCCGACGAGACGGGGATGGCGTGCCCCTCCGGCCCCGCCGCCTGAAGCGCCCCC
>QGUS01000324.1 GCA_003242515.1 Actinomycetota bacterium | reverse complement strand
GGACCGCGTCGCCGGCGAACTCGAGGAACGCGGGGAGGACGGTGTCGATCCTGGGGGCCCCGTACACCATCGCATGGGTGATGCCAGTGAGGACGGTGATGAACGGGGGGATGGGCATGCCGGGGTGGACGAGCGTCTGGAACGACCCGATCTCCTCGCCGCCCCTGTACTTCACGGCCCCGATCTCGGTGATCGCCGAGTCGGCGGGCGAGCCGCCGGTGGTCTCGATGTCGAAGACGCAGAAGGTGACGTCGTAGAGCGGCGTCGACAGCTCGTCGAAGCTTGCCTGGTGGTAGAGGGGTTGCATCCCGTTCCGAACATATACCGAACACCTGTTCGGGGCAAGGACTCCCTCTGTCCCGGGTGGCGAATGGGGTGGATCTCCGGCGGCGGTGGGCGCACGGCCGTCGGTCCCATGGAGCGGCAGCGGGAGCGGGGAGTGCCGCCGGTGGCGGGCGGAACCGCCCGCAGGGCCGCATGGGTGTGGTGAACCGTCGGCGGACGCGATACTCCGGTCGTGGACTTCGAGATCACCTCGCCGGGGAACCCCAGGATCAAGCGCCTGGCCCGTCTGTGCCGTGGCGAACGGGAGGAGGGGCTGTTCGCCGTGGAGGGGAGGAGGCTCGTCGAGCGGGCTCTGGCCGCCGGGTACGAGCCGGTCGAGGTCTACGGCGACGGTTCGGTGGCGGTCCCCGGCCTCGAGATGACCCTGGTGGCGACCGAGGCCCTGGACCGGGCGTCGTACCGGGACCGGTCGGAGGGGCTGATCGCCGTGTTCCCGCGGCGTGAGCGGCGTCTGGACGACCTGCGGCCCGGCTCGCCGCCCCTGGTCCTCCTGGCCGAGGGCCTCGAGAAGCCGGGGAACCTCGGGGCGATCCTGCGCACGGCCGACGCCGTCGGCGCGGACGCGGTGATCACGCTCTCCACCGAGGTCGACGTCTTCAACCCGAATGCGCTCCGTGCCTCGACGGGGGCCGTCTTCACGGTCCCCGTGGCGCCGGCGACCGTGACGGAGGCGAGGGAGTGGCTGACCGCGCACGGGATCACCCTCGTGGCGGCCGATCCCGGGGCGGCCGTCGAGTTGTGGGAAGCCGACCTCTCCGGCGGGGTGGGCCTGCTGGTGGGCGCGGAGGACGAGGGCCTGACCGGGGGGGCCAGGTCCGCCGCCGATCTCCTCGTCTCGATCCCCATGGCGGGCACGGCCGACTCGCTGAACGCCTCGGTCGCCATGGCGGTCCTCGCCTACGAGGCAGTCCGCCAGCGGCGCAGCTGAGAGGGCCGCTCCGCTCCGGCAGCCGGATCCGGTCGATCGGGGTACGGGGTTCGACCTCCGATGGCGTTACCGTCGAGTCCGCCATGGAGTTCTCAGAGGTCTTGGCGCGCCGGCGGATGGTGCGCAACTACGCGGACGAGCCCGTCGACGTCGAGGTCCTGGAGGAGGTGGCGCGTGCCGCGTTCCGGGCCCCGTCGGCAGGCAACTCCCAGGGCCTGGGCGTCGTCCTCATCACCGATCCCGACATCCGCAAGGAGGTCGCCAGGATCGCCGAAGAAGACGAGTACGTGGCCATGGGATTCGACCCGTGGATCTCCAGGGCGCCGGGACACATCGTGATCTCGGTGAGCGAGGAGGTCTATCACCGTCGCTACCAGGAGCCCGACAAGCTGGGCCCGGACGGCGAGATCGAATGGCCCGTGCCGTACTGGTGGGTGGACGCCGGGGCGGCGATGATGGCCGTGCTCCTCGCCGCCGTGGACAAGGGCCTGGCGGCCGGGTTCCTCGGCGTCCACTCCGTGCCGGACCTCTCGGCTCTCGTCGGCCTGCCGGCCGACCAGAAGCCGATCGGCATCATCACCGTGGGACGGCCGGCCCCGGACCGGCGTTCCAGGAGCCTCGACCGCAGGCCGGCGCGCGAGAACGTGATCGTGCACCGCGATCGCTGGCAGGGTTGAGCCATAGGCATTGCCTGCCGAACATGGATACGGTGAGGGACCGATGACAGGACCGCGGGGCACCTCGCGTCGGCCGTTCTCGGAGTCGCTCTCCGTGGTGTGGACGAGGGGCCACGGATGTGCAGAGCTCTCCGAGCTCCTCGACGACGACCCCAGGAAGATCGCCGGCGGCGACCTGGCCGCCGAATGCATCGACAACCGCGCCGACCTGCTGGCGCGCGCAAAGCTCCACCCCCCCCCTTTCGCCCCCGACAACTTGCGCACCC
>QGUS01000061.1 GCA_003242515.1 Actinomycetota bacterium | reverse complement strand
TTGGAGGGCTCGACCGGGAGCGACGGGATCGCCGCCGCCCCGGCCTTCGGGTAGCGGATGGCGATGGGGCCGTCGTGGTCCAGGGCGGTCTCGATCATGGCGCACAGCTCGACCGCGTCGGCGGGAGCCCCGACCACCATGTTCGGGATCATCCCCAGGTAGGCCAGGTCGAACATGCCGTGATGCGACGGCCCGTCCGGGCCGGTGACCCCGGCCCGGTCGATGAGGAACGTGACCGGAAGGTCGTGGAGGGCGACGTCGGCGACGATCTGGTCGAACGCCCGCTGCAGGAACGCCGAGTAGATGGCGACCACGGGCTTCTTCCCCGCCATCGCCATGCCCGCGGCCAGGGTGACGGCGTGCTGCTCGGCGATGCCGGTGTCGATCACCCGCTCCGGGAACCGCTGCGCCATCTCCCGGAGGCCCGTGGTGGAGACCATGGCCGCCGAGATGCCGACCACCTCGGGGCGCCGCACCGCGGCCTCGGCGAGCGCCCGGCCGGCCACGTCGGTCAGCTTCAGCTCGCTCTTCAGCTCCTTGCCGGTGGCGATGTCGAAGGTTCCGACACCGTGGAGCATCTCCTCCTGGTCCTCGATAGCGGGCCGGTAGCCGTTGCCCTTCTGGGTGACGACGTGGACGACGACCGGCTCGTTGTACTCCTTGGCCTGGGCGAAGGTCGCCTCGATGAGCGGGATGTCGTGACCGTCGAGGATGCCGGTGTACTTGAGACCCAGGGCATCGAAGACGGTCGCCGGCTCGAGGATCTGCTTCACGGCGTCCTTGACCCGGCCGGCCAGCTCGTCGGCGGTCTCCCCCACCAGCGGGATGCCCCGCAGCATGCGGCCGATGGTCCGCTTCGCCTTCTCGTAGCGGGGATCGATCCGGTAGTGGGCCAGCTTGGCGAGGGAGGCCAGACCGCCCACAGTGGGCTGGTAGGACCGCTCGTTGTCGTTGAGGACGATGATCAGCCGCTCGGGCCGGGTGACGGCGATGTGGTTGAGGGCCTCATAGGCCATGCCGCCGGTGAAGGCGCCGTCGCCGATGATGGCGACCGTCCACCCCGGGTACCCGGCGAGGGCGTGGCCCAGGGCGTAGCTGAGCGAGGTGGAGGCGTGGCTGTTCTCCACGAAGTCGTGCTCGGACTCGGCCCGGCTCGGGTAGCCTGAGAGGCCGCCGGTGTGGCGGAGTCTGTCGAAGTCGGCGGCGCGGCCGGTGAGGATCTTGTGGACGTATGCCTGATGCCCGACGTCCCAGATGAAACGGTCCTGCGGTGAGTCGAACGAGCGATGCAGGGCGACCGTCAGTTCGACCACTCCGAGGTTCGGGGAGAGATGACCGCCGGTCATGGAGACCTTCTCGAGGATGAACTCCCGGATCTCCTCGCACAGCTCGACCAGCTCGTCTGGCGAGAGTTGGCGCAGGTCGGAAGGTTGGCTGATTCGTTCGAGCATGATCCGGGCCGCAGAGGCCGTCATCAGGGTAGTGCGCACAGGGAATTGACCCACCGGATCAGTCCCCCACGAAGTGGGGGAAGGTACCGCCGCCGAAGCCCGGCACAGCCGGGCGAAGAGCGGGGGTAGGGGGGAAACGTCTCCGTACCGCCGCCGGAGGCGGGGAACCACCGGATCAGTCCCCCACGAAGTGGGGGACTGATCCCGCCGCCGAAGCCGGGCACAGCCGGGCGAAGAGCGGGGGTAGGGGGAAACGTCTCCGTACCGCCGCCGGAGGCGGCATGGCCACCGTCCTCAGGCGTAGCTTGCCGCAATGAACACCAACGCGAAATTGGGGGCCGTCGCTCTCACGGCCGCCGGGGTGTGGGCCTCGCTGGCGTCGGGCGGGCTCCCCTCCTTCGTCCCCGCACTGATCCTGCTCGGCCTCGCCATCGTCTTGTTGAGGGATCTCCCCGGCTGGTGGCGGGGGATGTCTCACGGCTTGCTTGCCGGCCTCATCGCAGGGATCGTCGTGCTCACGCCTGGATTCAGACTGGCCATGCGCGCCGTGGCCATCGCCGAACCCACGAGGCAGCCGATGTTCAGCTTGGATGGGACCCTCGTCATTCTCCTGACGGTCGGGTGCCTCGCCGGCGCGGTTGTCGGCGCGATCGGTGCGGTCAACATCGAGGTGCGGCGGCTCCGGCCGGGGGCATCGTGGGCCTTCCCGGCCCTGCTGATGATGGCGCTGCTGTTCCTCGTCCCGGATCTTCGAAGAGAACTGATGACGCTGGGTGCCGGCCCGTGGGCGAACATCGCCATGTTCGGAATGGTGTCCGCGGTCTACGGATGGCTGGCGACCCGGTTGATGACACGCTTCGGCGCTCGCCGGGCTTCGCGTGTCGCTGCCCAGCAGGAACAGGTGCCGGCGTAGGGAACCGGAACGAACCCCGACCGACTGGTAGGGGCAAGGGGTCAGGGGCGCAAAGGCAGTTCCACCGTGAAGGTCGAACCCTGGCCGAGCTCGCTGGTCACCGATACCCGCCCGCCATGGCCTTCCACGACATGACGAACGATCGCCAGCCCGAGGCCCGTCCCACCTGTCTCCCGGGATCGGGCCGTGTCCACCCGGTAGAACCTCTCGAAGACCCGGTCCAGGTCCGCCGTCGGAATCCCCTCACCGGTGTCCGCCACATCGACCACGGCGAACCCGTCAGAGGAGCCAACCCTCACGTAGATCGACCCACCCGCGGCCGTGTGCCGCACGGCATTGTCGATGAGGTTGCGGATCGCAGTGCGGAGGGCGGCGTCGTCGCCGGAAATCGTTACCGGGATCGTCTCTACGCTCAACGTCAGCCCGTTGTCCTCGACGCGCTGCCTTGCCCCTTCCGTCTCCTCGACCACGAGGGCACCCAGGTCGACCGGCGCCAGCACCGGGGACTCCTGCTCCAGACGCGAAAGGTCGAGCAGGTCGGCGACGAGTCTCTCGAGATGTCGGGCGGAAGCGGAGACCCGGGCGGCGAACCGCTCTGCGGAGGGGTCGTCCCGGCTGAGCGCGATCTGCAGCGCCTCCGCAGAGGCGATCGCGGTCGCCACCGGGGTCTTCAGCTCGTGTGAGGCGTTGGCAACGAAATCCCGACGCATCGCCTCCAGACGCGCCCGCTCGGTCACGTCACTGACGATGAGCACCACCCGGCCCGAGTCGTCGACCCGGCTGGCCACCGCGCGGAGCCATCGGGCCGGGAGGCCGTGCTCCATCTCCTGGGGCGCGACAGAGCCGGATCGAGCCGATCGAATCATCTCCTGGAGCTGAAGGGGGACCAGGGACGCGAGCAGTTCGGGGACCCGGCCCAACATCTCGCCGGCCGCCGGGTTGGCGTACACCAGGGTGTCGTCACCGGAGAACAGAAGCGTTGCCTGCGGTAGCGAGGCGAGGACCGCCTCCAGGGTGGACGACGCCTGCTCCGCTTCGTCGATGCGTCCCCCGAGATCGCGGACGATCGAACCCAGGGCCACCGCCATCTGGTCGAGCTCGGTGACACTCGACCGCTCCGGAACGACGGTGAGGTCGCCCGCCGCTACTGCTTCCGCCTGCGCGGCGAGCCGCTCCAGGGGACGCACCAGCCTGCGGGACGTCAGAACCAGAAGCCCGATGGCGAGCGCCGCCACCGTCACGCCCGCCATGGCAATGACTCGTCTGGTGTCCGACAACCGATCTTCGATCACTGAGGTGGGAGTCGACACCCGCACCACCAACCCGGGAAATGGCAAGGCCACATAGCGCTGGGCGAAGCCTGAGCTCTCGCTGAGCCGGGTGGCCTGGCCCACCTCCCCCCGGAGGGCAGCCACAACCTCGGGGCGGTCGCCGTGGTTCTCCAACTCCGCCTCTTCCTCGTGCGAATCGGCGACCACGAGCCCATCCGGAGCGATCAGGGTCACGCGGACCCCGGTGCGGTTCGACACCTCTGTGATCCATGCGTCGTCGTCACCAACACCCAACCCGGCCGCGACCGACTCGCCCAGGTCCACCAGGTGCTCGTCGAGGTCGGCGAGCCAGATCGAGCGAACGGAGCGCTCGACCATCCCCATCATCAGCAGGACCAACGCCAGGGCGACGATCCCGCCGGTCACCAGGACTCGACTGGAGATGCTCGACCGGCCAGGCGGTTCACTCATCGACGAACTTGTACCCGAGACCACGCACCGTGACGATGTGGGTCGGCCGGGAGGGCTCCCTCTCGATCTTCTCCCGCAGCCGCTTGACGTGTACATCGAGGGTCTTGGTGTCGCCGAAGTACGACGGGCCCCAAACCTCGGAGATGAGAGCGTGTCTCTCGGCCAGACGATTCTTTCGCCGCATCAGCGACTCGAGGAGGTCGAACTCCTTCGGGGTCAGGTCCACCGTCTCGCCGTCCACCCGAACCACATGGGCCTCGATGTCCATCTCCACAGCACCGCCCCGCAGCACCTCGTTGGCCTCGGCGAACTGACCGGTGCGGGCGAGCCGGCGGAGCTGCGCCCGGATGCGGGCGATCAGCTCCCGCATGGAGAACGGCTTGGTCATGTAGTCGTCGGCCCCGAGCTCGAGCCCGGCGACCTTGTCGGCTTCGGCGTCCTTCGCCGTGAGCATGATGATGGCGGCGTCGCTGAACGATCTGATCTCCCGACAAACGTCGAGACCGGACATTCCCGGAAGCATGAGGTCGAGCAGAACGATGTCGGGGTTGTGCGCCCGCGCGGCTTCGAGACCGGTGGGGCCGCTTCCTGCCGTGGACACCATGAATCCCTCGGATTCCAGGGCGTACTGGATCGACTCGGCGAGCGGCGCTTCGTCCTCGACCACCAGCACCCGGAAGGGGCGTGCTTCAAGCATCTCGGAGCATTATCCCGCTTTCGTCGAACTCGACGCGCTCGCCGGTCACCAGGTATGCCGTCATCTCGCCGAGGTCAACGGCCTGATCGCCCAACCGCTCCAGGGCCCGGGACACCATGAGGACCCGGGTGGCCCATTCGAGAATCGACGGGTCGGCCCGTACCGCCACCGCCTCCTTGTACATGGATGCGTTGAGACGATCCACGGGTTCGTCCAGGGTGGGGAGCAGCCGCGCTTCATCGACATCCTCCCGGACGTAGGCGCCGAGGGCCGACCGCATCATCTCCCGCACCAGGTCGCCCATCTCCCGGATCACCGCACAGACACGATCCACCCGGGGCAGACCGGCGTTGGCCTTGGCGATCTTGGCGATGTTGACGCACTGGTCGCCCATGCGCTCGAAGATGGCGTTGAGTTGCAGCAAGACCGTCATCCGGCGCAGATCGGCGCCCAGGGGCTGGCCGCGCGCCATGAGCGAGGTCCAGTCGTGGTGGGCCGTCAGATAGACCCGGTCGATCTCGTCGTCCATCCCGATGACCAGATCGGCCAGGCCCGGGTCGTCGTGGATCACCGAGTTGACGGCCATGCCCACCATCTTCTCGGCCTGCTCCGCCATCCCGAGAATCCTCCGCTCCAGGGCAGCCATCTCGTCGTGGAAGTGGACGTTGGCGTCGGCGGTCACCCGAACCTCCCGGTGATGTAGTCCTGGGTGGCCTGCTTCGACGGGTTGACGAAGATTCTGTCGGTCTCGTCCACCTCTACGAGACGCCCGGGCCTCCCGGGACCTTCGACGTTGAAGAAGGCCGTTCGGTCGCTGACCCGCGCCGCCTGCTGCATGTTGTGGGTGACGATCACGATCGTGTAGGTCTCCTTCAGGTCGAACATGAGCTGCTCGATGGCCAGGGTCGAGATCGGGTCCAGGGCGGAGCAGGGCTCGTCCATGAGGAGCACGTCGGGCTCGACCGCGATGGCCCGGGCGATGCACAGCCGCTGCTGTTGGCCGCCGGACAGACTCGATCCCGGGCGATCGAGCCGGTCCTTCACCTCCTCCCACAGATGGGCCCCGCGCAGGGACTTCTCCACGATCTCGTCGGCCTCGCTCCTGGCCAGCCGCCTCGAGTTGAGCCGGTGGCCGGCGAGGACGTTCTGGTAGATCGACATCGTGGGGAACGGGTTGGGGCGCTGGAACACCATGCCGACACGGCGCCGCACGGCGACGGGGTCGACGTCGGCGGCGTACAGGTCCCGGCCGTTGAGCTTCACCCTGCCCTCGACCCGAGCGCCGGGGATCACCTCGTGCATGCGGTTCAGCGTGCGGAGAAAGGTCGACTTGCCGCACCCGGACGGACCTATGACCGCGGTGATCGACCTGGGCTCCACACGGAGGGAGACCCCTTCGACCGCCTTGAACTCCCCGTAGTAGATGTCGAGGTCGGTCGTCTCGATGGCGTGACCGTCGGAGGACCCCGCTTGGGGTGGGGCGTCATCGGTCATCGTGACCGAGAGGTCGAAGTCGGTTTGCGACGTCATCCGTTTCCTTTCGGTTCGAGGACCGTGGCCAGGATCCTGGCCACGGCGAAGAGCAGTGCCACGAGGAGCACGAGGGTGAGAGCGGCGGCGAAGGCCCGGTCGATGTAGGCCTCCACCGGGAGGGACGGGAACTTGTAGCTCCGGTAGGTGTAGACGGGCAGCGTCGTCATCCGGCCGGAGAAGGGGTTGAGGTTCAGCCCGTCGGCGATGCCCGCGGTGAGGAGAAGAGGTGCCGTCTCCCCGATCACCCGGGCCACGGCCAGCGTGACACCGGTGACTATCCCTCCGATGGAGGTGGGGATCACGACCTTGACGATCGTCTTCCACCTGGGCACCCCCAGCGCGTACGACGCCTCCCTGAGCTCGTCGGGCACCAGCCGGAGCATCTCCTCGGTCGCCCGCACCACGATCGGCGTCATGAGCACGGCGAGCGCCACGGCCCCGGCGAGACCCGATCTGGTGCCGGGGCCGAAGAAGATGACGAACAGCGCGTACGCGAAGAGACCCGCGACGATCGACGGGATCCCGGTCATGACGTCGACCATCGCCGTTATCGAGCGAGCCAGCTTCCCCCGTCCGTATTCGACGAGGTAGATCGCAGTGAGCACCCCGAGCGGGATCGACATGACGGCGGCGAGACCGGTGACGATCAGCGTCCCCACCACCGCGTGGCCGGCACCTCCAACCGTCTCACCGGCCCGAGCGGCTGCGAGCTCGTCGAGCGTCAACTCCATGTTCCGGGCGAAGAAGGCCGGGTCGAAACGCTCCAGACCCGCCTCCACCACCGTCCACGCCACGCTGAGCAGCGGGAAGAGCACGATCGCGAACGCGAAGGTCATCACCACCGTGGCCAGCCGATCAGTGACCCGTCGTCGCCTCCCGACGACGCCCTCGAACTCGTCGACAGGCCGGCTGCGCGTCACGGTCACGGTCACGCCGCACCCCCGGAGGCGATCCGGCGGGCCACGAGGTTGACCACGAGCGTCACCGCGAACAGCACCAAACCCGTGGCGAGCAGTCGGTTGACGTCGAGTCCCTGCGCCTCGGGGAAGCGCAGCGCGATGTTGGCGGCGATGGTGTTCGGGTTCTCGGGACCGATCAGGTTGACCGAGAAGAGATCCGCCGGCGACAGGATCATCGCCACCGCCATGGTTTCCCCGAGGGCCCGACCCAGACCGAGCATCGTGCCGGAGACAACCGCCGACCGGCCAAATGGAAGGACCGCCTGACGGATCATCTCCCAGCGCGTCGCTCCCAGCGCCAACGACGCCTCTTCATGGAGCCGCGGGGTCCTGCTGAACGCCTCCCGGGATATGGCGGTCATGAGCGGGAGGATCATCACCGCCAGGACGATCCCGGCGGTGAGCATCGACCGGCCGCTCGGGACCACGGGTCCGGCGAAGAGCGGGATCCATCCGAAGTTCTCGTGTAGGACGGGATAGACGTGGCGGGCCAGGAGGGGGGCCAGGAAGGCAATCCCCCACAGGCCGAATACGACACTTGGAATTGCGGCGAGGAGGTCCACGAACTGCCCGAAGGTCCGCGCCAGTCGCTTGGGGGCGTAATGGGTCAGGTACAGCGCCACGGCGACCGCCAGAGGAGCGGCCAGGACGACCGCCAGGACCGAGGCGAGCACCGTTCCGACGACGAGCGGGCCTACGTACTGGAGGAAGGTGTCGCTGTCGCGGAACTCCGTGGCGTCGGCCTGCAGCGCGGGCAGGGCTTCCCGGAACAGGAACAAGGCCACCCCCGCAAGGGTGACCAGGATGAAGACGCCGGCGCCTCTGGAGAGACCCAGGAACACCCGGTCTCCGACTTTCGAGACGCGGACCTGTCTCTCCTCCCGTGCCGACTGCTCGATGGTCATCTCTCCTCCCGTGCCGACTGCTCGATGGTCATCCCGATCCTCGAGTCGGGAAGTGGCGGGGGGCGGGGGGGGACCCCCACTCCCCTTCTCCGTGGTTCACCACCCGGCCCCCCGGGTCGGTCACAACGCCCCGGGAGGGGGGCCCCCCCCGCGTCCGCGAGCGGGGGCGCGCCCGCG
>QGUS01000323.1 GCA_003242515.1 Actinomycetota bacterium | reverse complement strand
CGGGGAGGATCACCGCAAGGTAGGTGCCCACGCCCGGCACGAACGGGCTGAGCACGCCCACCCAGGCGCCGGGCGCCGGGGCGAACGGGCCCCCGAGGAACTGGAGCGCCGCCCAGGAGCCCCCGCCGGCGATCACCGCCAGCACCAGGCGGGAGTAGATGTACCCGCCCATCTTCTCCACGGCCACGTCCCAGACGTGCAGGGCCTGCATCTGGCTCTCCTTCGGCATGAAGGAGAGGACGGTGCGCTGCATCTTGGGCAGCTCGGCCAGCATGAAGAAGGCGAACAGCCCGGTGGTGGTGGTGAAGAGGAAGAAGTTCCCCAGGGAGTTGAGGAACGCGATCACCCCGCCCGCCAGGCCGCTTCCGAGCTGCTGCCACGATGCGCCGAGGTCGGAGGCCAGCTTCTCGGGGTCGACCTCGATGTCGAGCCCGAACTGCTCGTTGAGCCAGGTGACCGTGGACTCGATCATCGTCGGCAGCTTCGCCACCAGCTCCTCGGCCTGGGCGACGAACACGGGGGTCAAGGCCGCGACGAACCCGAAGAGCAGCAGGATCGCCCCGAAAAGGACGACGAACGCGGCGAGGCCCCGCTTCCAGCCCTTCTTCTCGAGCCAGTGAACGCCCGGCTCGAACGCGACCGTGATGAAGAGGGCCACGAAGACCATGAAGATGAGGTTCGAGAGCTTCCAGATCAGCCAGAGGACGCCGAAGACGCCGAGCAGGACCCCGGCGACCACCAGGGTCCGGTCCCGGAACCTCTTCATCTCTGCTCGCTCTGAAGGTGTCATCGAATCGGAAGCGTAGGAGCGAGCCCGGGCCCGGCGCGGGTTTCGATACCCTCGTCGTCATGGATCGCTTCGAGGTCGTCTGGAGGCCGGACCCCGAGCTGGCGGCATCGACGAACACGGCCCGTTTCATGGAGGCTCACGGCATCGGCAGTCTGGACGAGCTGGGCGAGCGTTCCGTCCGTGAGCCCGAGTGGTTCTGGACCGAGGTCATCCGCTTCCTCGGGCTCCCTTTCGACCGGGAGCCGACGGTGATCAAGGACACCTCCCGCGGGCTCCCGTGGACCACCTGGTTCGTGGACGGCCGGTTCAACCTCTCCCGCGCCTGCGTGGACCGCTGGGCGGACGAGGCCCCGGACCGCATGGCGGTGAAGTCGCTGCGGGAGTCGGGCGAGGCGACGGTGGTCACCTTCGCCGGACTGCGGGACCTCGTGTCCCGCCTCGCCGGCGCCCTCGCCTCCCTGGGCGTGCGCCGGGGCGACGCGGTGGCCGTCTTCCTCCCCATGTCCCTCGAGGCCGTGGCGTCGATGCTCGCCGTGGCCAGGCTGGGCGGCATCTTCGTCCCGGTCTTCTCCGGGTACGGCGCCGAGGCGGTCGCCACCCGGATCACCGATCCCGGCCCGAAGGTGGTGATCTGCGCCAACGCCTTCCAGAGGCGCGGCAAGACGGTCGCCATGAAGCCCGTCGCCGACGAGGCGATGCGGATGGCCGGCTGCGAGGCCCCGGTGCTGGTGGTCGACTACCTGCCCGGCCACGAGCCGCCGATGACCGATGGCAGGGACCACCGCTGGGAGGACCTCGTCCCGGCCGCCGAGCCCCTGCCCCCGGCTCCGACCTGGTCGGAGGACCCGGTGATGATCGCCTACACCTCCGGCACCACGGGACGGCCCAAGGGCGCGGTCCACGTCCAGGCCGGGCTCACCGTGAAGCTGGCCGCCGAGGGCGCCTTCCAGCTCGAGGTGAAGCCGGGCGACACCCTCATGTGGGTCACCGACATGGGCTGGATCATGGGCCCCTGGACCGTGGTGGCGGGGCTCGCCAACGGGGCCGCGGTCGCCACCTACGACGGCGCTCCCGACTACCCCGGCCCCGACCGGATCTGGCAGGTCGTGGCCGAGCTGGGCGTGACCCATCTCGGGGTCTCTCCCACCCTGATCCGGGCGCTGCAGCCCCACGGCGCCGACCAGGCCCGCAGGCACGATCTGTCCCGTCTCGAGGTGTTCGGCTCCACCGGCGAACCCTGGAACCCCGAGCCCTGGTGGTGGCTGTTCCGGGAGGTCGGCGGGGAGAGGATCCCGATCGTGAACATCTCGGGCGGCACCGAGATAGGCGCCTGCATCCTCTCCGTGAACCAGCTCCTGGGCGTCAAGCCCACATCCCTCGGCTAGCCTTCATTTGGGACGGCGGCGAAAGACTCAGGCCCAGCCGGGAG
>QGUS01000060.1 GCA_003242515.1 Actinomycetota bacterium | reverse complement strand
GGTCGGGGATTTGTTTAATGCCACCGGTCAGCAGTGCGATGCCCGCCGCCACGCCGGCGAAGATCAGCGGCTTCTCGTAGGTCCTGGCCCTCGTGTACGCGGACCAGCACCGGCCGATCGCCATCAGGAAGAAGAGGATGGTCAGCGCCAGACCCAGCACCCCGGTCTCGACCATGGCGAGGTTGTAGGCGTTGTCCCAGATCTGGATCTCGGGGTCGTGGGTCAGGTAGCCGGCCCCGACCAACGGCCGCTCGGAGACCATCTGGGGCAGGATCTGGAAACGCTCCACGCGCACCTCGAAGTTCGGGTCCTCGTCGGGCTGGGTGATGCTGTTGAGGAGGAGCCGGGGCGTCTCCGGAGACAGGGCGAACGCCAGCCCGGCGAGGAACACGGCAGCCGCCATCATGGGGATCACCCTGGGCAGGTGGCGGATGGCGAGGAAGACGAGAGGGATCAGCGCCAGGGCGAGCATCACGAACCCCGTCCTCGAGTTGGGCGCCGGCAGGCCCAGGGCGAGGCAGGCGAGCATCAAGCCCAGCCACGCCACCCGCTTCGACCCGCGCTCGGAGACGATCCATCCGGCCGCCGCCATGATGGCGAGGGCGATCACCGCGGAGAGCACGATCGGGTGGGGTGCGGTCACCACCGACCGGACCTCGCCGGTGAGGCGCTCGAAGACGTCGGTGAACTCTCCCCGGATGCTCTTCGGGTCCTCGACGAAGCCCAGGGCCCGGGCGAGGTCGTCGAAGAAGAAGAGCGGCGTCGCCATCTGCTTCTCGATGACGCCGAGCAGCGACTGGAATGCGGTGAGCCCGATGACGGCCATCAGGATCTTGCGGGCGTGGCCGGGCCGGGTCGCCATGTGGTAGCTGGCGAGAAAGAGGCCGGCCATCAGGATGAGTCGCACGACCCCGCGTTCGGCGCCGTCCAGCTGGAACGGCGTCATGGTCGGGGCGTAGAACACCGGCGCCGCTATGAGCACCGTGAGCAGGAGGAGCCCCACCAGCCCCAGCATCCGGTTGGGCAGGGGCTTGGGGCTCACGATCATCCACCAGACCCAGGCGACCAGGAGCACCCCCATCACCACCTCGTACGGCCGGATCGAGAAGCCGACCGGGACCACGAACCGGTCCGGGACGATCCGGTTCAGCACCAGGTAGGCGATGATCAGGGCGTAGACCAGCGAGGCGAAGAAGTCCTTGCGGTCGTGCGGGGCCACGAGGTCGGCCATGGGCCGGACCGGCGGCCCTTTCGGAGTCGCGGGCTCGACGGGGCCCGCCAGAGCGAGCCGGATGCGGTCGGCGTCTGCGTCGTCCAAGCCGCCCAGCGGGCTGGAGACTTCGATGCCCAGGGAGGCGGCGATCTCGAGAACACTCCGGGTGTCCAGGTCGAGCTCGCGCGCCAGTTCGTAGACCCGCATCAGGCCTCAGCGGTCACGGGACGGGGTCAGTGGTCTTCGGGGGCAATGCCCTTGACCTCCCACCTGGCGAGGCGGCGAAGCGCTCCCCCTTCCTCCTCCTCGGGGCGCTCGTCGGCGAAGGGATGGAGGACCGTGGGCTCGTCCGGGCGGGAGGTGCCGGCCGGGCGCTCCCGCGACCACATCTCTGCGATGACCACGATGGTGAGCAGGATGATGGCGCCGAGGACCAGGAAGGCGGCCAACAGGATCGGGCCGGCGCGGCCGCCGATCGGCTCGGGGACCGGGTTCTCGTTGATCAGGGCGATGCGGACGGGCACGGCGACGGGAGCGCTCGGCGACACCACCGGGCTGCCGGCCTCCCAGCCGAGCGAGATCCCCGACTCGGCGAGGCTCCAGTCCTCGGCGGTGCGCGACAGGGCCGACCGCTCGATCCCGACGGTGAGGATGGGGAGGTTGGTGACGTAACCGGCCACGGCGGGGGCGGCCAGACGGACCTGGTCCAGCTCGTTGCCCGACCGGTCCTCGAGGGTGATCAGCACGCTCATGACCGGGTTGAGCACCGCCTCCACGTCGAAGGTCTGGCCGGCCGACTCGGAGAGCTCCAGGACGATCTCCTGGTTGCCGGTGGTGTTGATCCGCAGGAAGAGCCCGCCGGGGACGTCGGCGAGACCCTGCCCGAGGTTCAGGATCATCCGCGACGAGAACGGGCCGGAGAGCTCGATCGCCCCCTCCTGGTCGGACCCGGCCGGGCCGCCGAGGAGGAACGGCTCCTCGAGCTTCATGCTCAGATAGTCGAACATCGCCCGCGCCGCGGCTGACGCCTGCTCCTCCGTGGGCGCCACGATCGAGGCGTTGATCAGCGACGTCCCCGACGGCACCAGGGCGTTGATCTCGTCCTCCGGCTCGAAGCCGACGCGCTTGGCGATCCAGTCCAGGGCCTCGTAGGACTGGAGCAGCTGGGCGAAGAGGTGCGCCGCACCGATCCGCTCGTCACGGGCCTCGGCATCGCTCAGCGACTCGATGCCGCGCGTTACCACCGCGATCTGCGCCGTGGCCTGGAACTTCTGGCCGGAGCGCCACGCCAGGCCATCGTCGAACTTGAAGACGGCGAAGAACGTGACCAGCGCGAGCACCACCGAGTAGATCGCGACGAAGCGCTTCCGCCGCACCAGGGCTTGGACGAGCTCGAGTACCGTCATATACCTCGGGTTCCGTTCATCCGGAAAGTCTTGCCGAGGCTGCGGCCCGTGTCGACCCGAAACCGGTCGTCGAGCCCGCGAATCACGGCCAGGACCCCGGAGAGCGACCCGTCGACCGGAAGGACGGCGAAGCGCTCCGAGGGCGCCGCGTCCGGGTCGGGCCAGGCGACCACCCGATCCGCGGGCACACCATGGGACCTGGTCCAGTCCTGGACGGCCTCCTCGGGGCTGGAGGCCAAGTCGACGACGAGGAGGTCGGGGACGCCCCGGGCATCGATCCACACCTCCGCCCGCTCCAGGGTCGGGGCGTTGACCACCTGGTAGCCGGGCTGGAACAGCTGGAGCGCGCCGGTGAGCATGCGCGTCCGGCGGGCGTCCGGGTCGACGACGAGGGCGAATCGGCTCACGCGGTCGACTCCACGGAGAGCGTTCCGATCCGGCCCGACACGGTCCTCACGGCCGGGTCGTCGAGGCGGACCATGGCGCCGTCGCGCTGCAGGCTGAGCTGGGCGGCCGAGAGGCCCCGGACCACTCGGGCGCCGGAGTGGCCGTCGGACCGCGGGGACTTGCCATGCCGGATGCAGTCCACGAAGTGCTGGCACTCGGTGGACAGGGGCTCACGGATCCGGATCATCGGGGTCACGATGTCGCCGTACCGGTAGGAGTAGTGGAACTCGCCGAACGACGAGTACGAGCTCGGCCGGTCGACGCCCTTGTCGAAGATCTTGATCTTCTCGATGGCGGAGACGTCGTCGTAGACGAGCATCTTCCTGGAGCCGATCACGGTCATCTCCCGGATCTTCCGCGGGTCCAGCCAGGAGACCACGACCGTGACCAGCGGCGACGACTCGTAGTGGAGGTTGAGGTTGACGATGTCCTCAACGCCCGGGGTCACGTGGGCGCGCCCGACGGCAGAGACCGCCTGCGGCTCGTTGCCCAGGAGGAAGTTGACGATCGAGAGGTCGTGCGGGGCCAGGTCCCAGAGCACGTTGATGTCGCGCTGGTACAGGCCGAGGTTCACGCGCAGCGAGCGGATGTAGAGGATCTCGCCCAGTTCGCCGGAGTCGACGACCTCCTTCATGTACTCGACGGCGTCGGAGTACTCGAAGACGTGGCCGACCATGAGCACGAGACCCTTCTGGTCGGCGAGGGTCACCAGCTCCTCCGCCTCGGCCACGGTCGCTGCCAGCGGCTTCTCCACCATGACGTGCTTGCCCGCCATCAGCGCCGCCCTGGCCAGCGCGTGGTGCGAGCCGACCGGCGTCGCGATCACCACGGCGTCGACGTCGGGACGCTGGATGAGGGCCATCCCGTCCTCGACCACCTCGACCCCCGGGAACGCCTCCCGCGCCCGCATCCGCTGCGCCGCATCGCGGTCGGCGATGGCGGCCAGCTCGACCCCGTCGCCGGCCAGCGCCGACACGTTGCGGGCCAGGTTCGGCCCCCAGTAGCCGTACCCGATCAGCCCGATCCGGACATCACCCATCACTCACCTCCATGTCTCGCCCCCAACTTCATGAACCCCTGTGTGCGAAGAGTGCAGGAACCGTGCGGAGCAGGATCTTCACGTCCAGCCCCAGCGACCACGACTCGATGTAGGCGATGTCGAGCCGGACCATGTCCTCGAAGGACAGGCGGTTGCGCCCGCTGACCTGCCAGGGGCCGGTGACCCCGGGCGGCACGGCGAGCCGGCGGCGGTGCCAGTCGGTGTAGCGCGCCACCTCGTACTCGATGGGCGGACGGGGACCGACCAGGCTCATGTCGCCCTTGAGGACGTTCCAGAGCTGCGGGAGCTCGTCGATAGAGGTGGCCCGCAGGATCCTGCCGACCCTGGTCACCCGCTTGTCGTCGGTCATCTTGTGGACGGCGCCGTTGCCGGCGGCGGCCTCTCCGGTCTTGCCGGTGATCCACCTGGCCACGTACTGCTCGTGCGTGCTCGTGTCGCAGTCGACACGCATCGTGCGGAACTTGTAGAGGGTGAAGGGCCGGCCGTTCATGCCGATGCGCTCCTGCCGGTAGATCACCGGGCCGCGGGAGCTGAGGCGCGTGGCGACTGCGGCCAGCAGGAAGAGCGGCGACGAGAGGATGAGGGCGATGCCGGCGCCGACGATGTCGAAGGCCCGCTTCAGGTACCAGTGGTGGCCCACGATCCGGCCGCCGCGCTCGGAGACGACCGGGATGCCGTTGACCACCTCGAAGCTGAGCCGGTCCAGCACCATGCCGTGGATCTGAGGGACCAGCATCCACTTGGCGCCCTCGGCCATGGCGACCCCGATGGCGTCCTCGATCTGGGCCGCACCGAGCCGGTCCGAGGTGATCACCACCATGCTGACCCCGTGCTCCCGGATCACCGTGGCCAGGTCGGACGGGGCCCCGAGCCGCTCCAGGGAGCGGGCATCGGGGTTGGCGGTGGTGTCGAGGTAGCCGACCACCTTCTGGGTGGCCGGGCTGGCCTCGAGCTCGGCGGCCAGACGGATGCCCTGCGAGCCCATGCCCACGACGACGACCCGGCTCGCGGCCTGCTCGTTGGCCCGGATCCGGTCGAGCAGCCAGATGTGGAACCGCCCGGCGAACCAGACCAGGAGCAGGGAGGTCGGAATGAAGATCAGCATGGCGCCCCGGGAGTACTCCTCCCCCCGGTAGAAGAAGGACAGGAAGGCGAGCAGGAGGGTGGCCAGGACCACGCCCTTCGCCAGGCGGAGCAGGTGCTTGGAGAGGAAGAGCGTGCCGCGCTTCTCCGGGACGCGGGACAGGCACAGGGGGACGAGCACCCCGGCGATGAGTGCGGGCGGGATGTACCGCGCCCAGAGGGAGGGGTTGACCCCCTCGATGACCTCGTGGCGGGCCCAGGTCGAGATGACGGCGGCGATGAACGCCGCCATTCCCCTCAGAACGGCGAGCTGGGCCCGCTCAAG
Source organism: Actinomycetota bacterium (assembly GCA_003242515.1). Taxonomy (GTDB): domain Bacteria; phylum Actinomycetota; class Acidimicrobiia; order Spongiisociales; family ZC4RG35; genus ZC4RG35. The sequence continues at coordinate 2,878 of QGUS01000060.1, read as the reverse complement.
TAGTCGAGTGCGCGCGAACAAGACGCTCCCCCAGGATCTCCTCGATCGCCTCGGCCACCCGCAGCGCGCCCTCGTCGGCCAGGGTGGGGCACATGGGCAGCGAGAAGAGCTCCTGCGCCCACGTCTCGGCCACCGGGAACGAACCCGGTCCCTCGCCGAGATGGCGGTAGGGCTCGAGCAGGTGGATCGGGGTCGGATAGTGAAGTCGCGTCTCGATTCCCCGCTCGCTCAGCGCCTGGCGCAGCTCGTCGCGGGCGGGATGCCTGACCACGTACAAATGGAAGATGTGGTCGCGTTCCGGGCCGGTCACCGGCAGGCGCAGGTCCGGGTGGTGGATCGACCGCTCGTAGATGGCGGCGATCTCGCGCCGGCGCGCGTTCCATGCGTCCAGGTGGCCCAGCTTGATGTCGAGGGCCGCGGCCTGCAGGGCGTCGAGGCGGCTGTTGTAGCCGACGAAGTCGTGGGCGTCGCCCCAGCGTCCGTGGTCGGCGAGCGCACGGGCCCTCGCCGCCACTTCCGGGTCCTGGAAGGCGATGGCGCCACCGTCACCCGCCGCACCGAGGTTCTTGCCCGGGTAGAAGGACATGGTCGAGGCGTGCCCGAACGACCCCACCTTGCGGCCCCGGTAGTGGGCGCCCAGGGACTGGGCGTTGTCCTCCACCACGAGCAGGCCGTAGGCGGCCGCCAGGGCCATGATCGCGTCCATGTTCGCGGCCTGGCCGTAGAGCTGGACCGGCACGATGCACCGGGTCCTCGGGGTGATCTTCGACTCCGCGGACACCGGGTCGAGGGTCGCCGTGTCGGGGTCCACGTCGGCGAGCACCGGAGTGGCCCCGGCGTGGATGATCGCCTCGATCGTGGCGACGAAGGTGTTGGCCGGTGCGATGACCTCGTCACCCGGGCCGACGCCCAGCGCCAGCAGCGCCAGGGTGATGGCGTCGGTGCCGTTGCCCACGCCCACCACCGCCGGGACACCCAGGTACCCGGCGAGCCGCTCCTCGTAGCGGCGGACCGCCTCGCCACCGATGAACGCGGCAGACCTCAGGATGCCGCGCCAGGCCTCGATGATCTCGTCCTCGACCTGTGCATGGAGCGCGGCGAGATTCAAGAACGGAACCGCACGCGCGGTGGTGACGATCGGTTCGTCGCCTCTGATGTCGACGATCACGCGGTCGTCGACGACGCGCGGCGTCGATGCTGCCCCAGGAACACCCACGATTAGCCTCCCAATATCCCGCCACGGAGAGTAGTCGATAGTGGCGTTGGGTGAAACCCCGATTTTTCGCGTTCTCCGCCCGCGCGGCGCCTCGGGAGCGGCCGCGAGGGCCCCTCACTAACCTGCGGCGATGGCAAGCGAGACACGGAGGGGCACCCTTGATCGCCGACGACGTCCAGCTCGGGGAGGGTGTGGTCATCCACCACCCTGATCTCGTCAACATCTACGGCTGCCGGATCGGGGACGGGACGATGATCGGCCCGTTCGTCGAGATCCAGCGGGGGGTGGTGATCGGCGCCCGGTGCAAGATCTCCAGCCATTCGTTCGTCTGCACCGGGGTGGAGATCGGCGACGGCGTCTTCGTCGGCCACGGCGTGATGTTCACCAACGACCTCCAGCCTAGGGCCACCACTCCGGACGGGCGTCTCCAGGGCCCGGACGACTGGGAGCTGGTGCCGACGAGGGTGGAGGACGGGGCCTCGATCGGTTCCGGGGCCACCATCCTCGCCGGGGTCACGATCGGCGCCGGGGCCCTGGTCGGGGCCGGTGCGGTGGTGACCAAAGACGTCCCCCCGGGCGCGGTGGTGGCAGGCGTGCCGGCCCGCCCGATGGGCCGTTAGGGTGCCGTCCGGCCGGTCCGGGGCCCGGGGCGCCACCGGCCGGAAAACCTAAAGGCGGCTGATTCGGATGCCGACCTCATGGGTAAGGGACGCACTTTCCGTGTCCGCCCCCAACAACGGAGAAGCCCCAATGCCCCAAAAGAAGCACGTTCTCGTCGCGACCCTGCTGCTCTCCCTGGTCGCCGGCCTGGGAGTGGTGACGGCCCCGCCCGCCAATGCCGCCTCCTGCGCCGGCCTTTCCGACCCCAACGCCCTCCAGGTCCACCAGGGCGACATGACGGTCACCCAGAGCGGCGCCGTGATCGAGAACCTCGAGATCCGCGGCACTCTCCGCATCCAGGCCCCCAACGTCACCGTCCGCAACGTCTGGGTGTACACGAGCAGCTTCTGGACCGTGTACGTGGACGAGAAGTCCAACGCCTCCCTCAACATCGAGTACTCCGAGATCGGTCACCCGAGCCATGTCGGCCAGCGCGGCATCGGCGGCCACAACATCCGGGCCAAGTGCATCGATATCCACCACGTCGAGGACGGCATCAAGCTCGGAAACAACGTCGTCTACGACCGGATCCACGTCCATCACCTGGCTTCCAAGAGCGGCTCCCCGCACGCCGATGCGGTCCAGGACGACGGTGGCTCCCGCAACGCGGTGGTGAAGAACTCCACGCTCAACGCCTCGAGCCCCCTGCTCTCCGGGAACGCCGCGGTGATCGTGAAGTCCGACCTCGGGGCGTCGCGTGACATCACCTTCGTCAACAACTACCTGAACGGCGGCGCCTACGTGATCTTCGTGCGCAACGGCGGTCACGGCATGCCGCAGAACGTGGTGTTCGAGAACAACCGGATCGGGGACAAGTTCGCCTACGGCGTGCTCTCCGCCGACGGCCCGGTGGGCTGGTCGGGCAACGTGTGGGCCTCCACCGGCGAGCCCGTGGACGTCGGCGCCCCGGGCGCCCCGGCCCCCCCCCCCACCCCCCCGACCCCCGCCCCCAACCCGCCCCACCCCCCGGGCCCCCAGCCGCCCCCCCCAGCGGCCCCCCCA
>QGUS01000059.1 GCA_003242515.1 Actinomycetota bacterium | reverse complement strand
CGCGGCCGCCGACCATGCCGCCGCCATCCTCGTTTCGGTCGACCACCAGGTACAGGTCGGGCGAGTGGGCCCCGGCACCCCAGCCCTCGGCCAGGTCGGTGGCCATGGAGGCGAACACCTCGAAGGAGCCCAGCGCGGTCCGCGACTCCGGGGCGAGCATCTCCCATGCCGTCGCCAGGTCGCCGCGGGCGACGGCCTCGACCCAGGTCCGGAAGCCCGCCTCCACCGGGTCGGCCGGAGCCGTCGTGGTGTCCGGGGGAACGGTCGTTGTCTCCCGGGGAACGGTGGTCGTCGGGGCCGGCGCCATGGTGGTCGGTGCGGCGACGACCCCCACGCCGAGCACCTCGGCGCATGCCACCGTGAACATCGCAATCAGGAGGATCCCTACCAAACGCATGTCCGAGACACGCACGAGAGAGCCCGCCGGTTTACCCGGCCTCCGGGAACCGCCCTGAGTAGGTTCGGGGCATGAGCAGCAAGCAGCGGGTCGTCCTCGTAGCCGTCGCCGCCCTGGTGCTCGCCGCCTGCGCCCCCGGTGTCAACGAGGCGGTGGGCGTGCCCGGCCCCGACGGTGACGTCGCCGGGTTCTGGGAGGGCCTCTGGCACGGGATCATCGCCCCCTTCACCTTCCTCGTCTCCCTGTTCACCGACTCCGTGAACGTCTACGAGGTGCACAACAACGGCAACTGGTACGACTTCGGGTTCGTGCTGGGTGCCGGCATCCTGTTCGGTGGAGGGTTCCTGGGCGGGCGCCGGTAGGCGATTCTCCCCACTTTCCGGCAGGGATTTTTCAAGTTTCGGCCTCCTGCGGCCGATGCCTCAATCGTGGAGACGCCAGTCCTCCGGCCGCATCACATCAGATCCGATCCGCGGGACCTGGAGGCGTTGGCAACGATCTGGCGATGGGAGGGGAAGGTGCAGGACCTCCTTCCGCGTGTCCTCGAGAAGGGGGAGATCGATGTCCGCTTCCAGGCGGTCTTCGACATCCGCGCCACGGTTCCCGTGCTGCGCGGGTACGAGGCCTACGCCCGCTTCCCCACCGCGCCCGAGCTGCCCACGGGGCTGTGGTTCGCCACCGCCGCCCGGATGGGTCTCGCCGAGGAGTTGTCCGTGGCCACCGGCCGGAAGGCGCTCCAGGTCATCGACCGCCTCCCCGGCACGGCAGTGCTGTTCGTCAACACCATCCCCGAGGCGGTGTGCACCCTCGCGGCCGAGGTGCCGGAGGACACACGCGGCCGGGTCGTCTTCGACCTCCCCGCCTCATCCTTCGCCGACGAGGAGTTCCAGGTCGCCGACCTGCACAGCGCCGGCATCGGGGTGAGCTTCGACGGCGAGCCACTTGCCGAGGGGAACCTCGAGCGCCTGAAGGCGAGCGGAGCATCGATCGACTACGTGAAGGTCGACGCCATCGACGACGGCGGATCGCTGGGAGCCATCGCCGAGCTGGCCGAGTGGTGCCACCGCAACCGCATCTTCGTGGTCGCCAAGCGGGTGGAGTCCTCGGAGGAGGTCGACCGCCTGCGCGACGCCGGCGTGGACTGGATCCAGGGCTACGCCTTCGGGAGCGACGTCACCCTCTGAGCGGGCGCCCACCCCACAACCGGGGACTGCCCGTACACTCGGAGCATGAAGCGCATCCTCATCCTCGCCCTCGTTGCCCTCGGCATCGCCGGCATCGTCCTGGTGGCCCGCCGCAACGGCGAGGAGATCCCGGAGAACTGGACCCCCGTACAGCCTTCGTGAAGGTAGGGGTTCCGGCCGGGGGTGAGACCGTCACCAGGGCGGCACACTCCCTCGCGGCCCATCCGTCCGTCGAATCCGTGGTGATCGTCGGACCCGGTCAATCCCGCGACTACGAGGTCGTCCGCGATCCCTCCGACTGCGACGTTCTCGTCGTCTCGGGCCCCGACGCGCCCGAGCGGTACGCCCATCACGGGATCCCCATGGTCTGGGACGGCCCCGCCCCCGCCCCCGGTGTCGCGGTGTGGGGCGCGTCCCCGCTCGGCCTCGCCCTGGCGGTGGCGGAGCGCGAGGAGTCACCCGACCTCGTCGCGGTCGCCCACCCGCACCTCGAGGAGGCCGACGAGCACCAGGTCAGGTTCCCCAGGCCGGTCGGCCGCGTCTCGGTGGCGTCGATGCGTCTCGGTGACCGCGAGGTGCTGGGCGGCAGGAAGGCGGGGAGGTTCGCCGCGGTGCTGGTCAGCGGGCCCGTCCGCTCCGTCGCCGTCGTCGACGACGCCATGTTCATGACGGGGATCACCCTGGCCGGGGGGGTCGCGGCGTTGCGCGGCGAGCCCGGGCCGGTGTGGAAGGACGCGCTGGCCTACCTGCGCACCGTCACGGAGATGGGTCTGGTGATGGCCGCCGGTGGCCCATTCGACGCCTAGTCGCCGACGGTCTCGACGACGGGGTTCTCCTCGGTGGGGAGATCCACATGGGAGGCCGGGGTCCGGCTCCCGTTGCCCGCCCGGTAGTCGGCCGGCGGATGGAGCACGGTGGCGGGAGCCGTCGGGAACGGCGGGTTCAGGCTCTCCTCGAGGACGACGATCTCCAGGCCGCCGACCACGTCTGAGACGAGGTTGTAGACGAGGGCGCCGGCGACGGTGAGGCCGGTCATGGCCACCCACCACGCCACGGCGCCGAAGATGACCGCCCGCAGGAACTGCTCGGTGTTGGCGAACGGCTGCGTCCCCTGCTCGATGAGCGTGATCTCGGTGAGGAACTCGGTGATCCTGTCGGGGATGCCCGCACGGTCGAGGACCGCCCAGAAGATCACGGTGCCGAGCACCAGGGCGATGGCGAGGACGGCCCACACCACGGCCGAGACCTTGAGTGTGGTCCAGGGGTCGATCTTGCGGACTATGCGTCTGACGCGGCGAACGGTGGCCACTGGGCTCCTGAGGGTTTACGAGGAAAGTCTAAGAGAAGGCTCTGCATAGCCAACGTCATCGGGCCTGGCACGGGTTCCCCGCCAGGCGGTGCCTGGTGCTCCGTACCCCGCACCCCCGCCCGTCATGTCTCCGAACACTCTCCCGCGGTGCGCGGGTGAGCGCGGCGGCCATGCGGGGTCCATCGCCCATGGCGGCGAATCGTGACCGGGAGACGCCGGCGGGATCCGGGCGCGAGCGACGGGTACCCGGGCGGCGCCGGGCGCTACTCGCTGTCGCCGTTGGGGTCGTCGACCAGGGTCGCCGCGGCCAGCTCGTTGCCGGCGCCGACGTCGATCACCTTGACGCCCGTGGCGTCGCGCCCCTGGCGGCTGATCGACTTCACCGCAGTGCGGATGCCGACACCGGCGGTGGAGACCAGGAACACCTCGTCCTCGGGCTCCACGGCGAGGGCGGAGACCAGGTACCCGCGGGCCCGGGTCAGCTTGATCGCCTTCACGCCCAGGCCGCCGCGGCCCTGCTGCCGGAACTCCTCCATCTTCGTCCGCTTGCCGTAACCGGCGGAGGTGAGCAACAGGACCTCGTCCCCGTCCACGTTGGAGACGGCGGCGACCACCTCGTCGCCCTCGCGGAGCTTGACGCCCCGGACGCCCTGGGTGCCGCGGCCCATGGAGCGCAGCTCCTTCTCGGGGAAGCGGATGCCCATGCCGTCCCGGGTGAAGATGAGGATGTCGTTCTCGCCGTTGGTGGTGCGGACCGACACCAGCTCGTCGCCGTCGGTCAGCTTGATGGCGATGAGGGTGCTGTTCCTGGAGTCGTACTCCTTGAACTCGGTCTTCTTGGCCTGGCCCTGCTTGGTGACCATGACCAGGTAGCGGCTGGTCTCGTAGTCCCGGGTGTCGATGACCGCCTGGATCACCTCGTCCGGGGCCAACGGCAGCACCGACTGGGCGAGCACGCCCTTCGAGGTCCGGTCCTTGCGCGGGATGGCGTGCGCCTTGATCCGGTGCACGAGGCCCTTGTTGGTGAAGAAGAGCAGGTAGGCATGCGCCGTCGTGTGGATCAGATGCCGGACCACGTCCTCGCCGGGAACCTCCGCCGCCTTCACGCCCCGGCCACCGCGGGACTGGGTGCGGTAGGTAGAGGCCGGCACCGACTTCACGTAGCCGGCGGCCGTCACCGTGACGATGATCTCGTCGTCGGCGATCAAGTCCTCGAGGCTGAGCTCACCGTCGTCCGGGATGATGCGGGTGCGGCGCTCGTCGCCGTATTTCTCCCGGATGGCCAGCAGCTCGTCCTTGATGATCTGCCAGCGGCGCTTCGGGTCGGCCAGGATGGCCTCCAGCTCGGCGATCCGCTCCAGCAGCTCGGCCAGCTCGGCGCGGAGCTTGTCGACCTCGAGGGCGGTGAGCCTCCGGAGCGGCATGTCCAGGATCGCGTTGGCCTGGATCTCCGTCAGCTCGAAGCGGCTCATCAGGTTCTCACGGGCCTCCGCCGTGTCGGCCGACCCGCGGATGATGGCCACGACCTCGTCGATGTTGTCGACGGCGATGATGAGGCCCTCGAGGATGTGGGCCCGGGCCCTGGCCTGGTCGAGGCGGTACCGGGTCCGCCGCTCGACCACTTCCATCTGGTGGTCGAGGTAGTAGCCGATCAGCTCGGCGACGTTGAGGGTGCGGGGCACCCCGTCGACCAGGGCGACCATGTTGTAGGAGATCGACTCCTGGAGCGGAGTGTTCTTGTAGAGCTGGTTGAGGACGACCTGCGGCACCGCCTCCTTCTTCAGGTAGATGGCGAGGCGGGTGCCGACCCGGTCGGATGACTCGTTGCGGACCTCGGCGATGCCCGTGATGGTCTTCGCCTCCACCAGCTCCTTGATCCGGGAGATGATCCGCTCGATGGAGACCTGGTACGGGAGCTCGGTGGCGACGATCGCCGTGCGGCCCCGGGACGACTCCTCGATGTCACAGACGGCGCGGATCTTCACCGAGCCGCGGCCCGTGACCAGCGCCTCCTTGGCGCCGGCGGTCCCCAGCATGTAGCCGCCGGTCGGGAAGTCCGGGCCCTTGATGAACTGGAGCAGGTCCTCGGCGGTGGCGTCGGGGTTGTCGATGACATGGATGCAGGCGTCGATGACCTCCCGCAGGTTGTGCGGCGGGATGTTGGTCGCCATGCCGACGGCGATGCCCTGCGACCCGTTGACGAGGAGGTTGGGGAACCGGGACGGGAGGACCGTGGGCTCCTGGGCCTCGCCGTTGTAGTTGTCGATGAAGTCGACGGTGTCCTCGTCGATGCCCTCGAGCATGTGGAGGGCGAGGCGCGTGAGACGGCACTCCGTGTACCGGGCGGCGCCGGGCGGGTCGTCGATCGACCCGAAGTTGCCCTGGGGGTCGATGAGCAGGTAGCGCATCGAGAAGTCCTGGCCCATGCGGACCAGGGCGTCGTAGATGGCCTGGTCGCCGTGCGGGTGGTAGTTGCCCATCACGTCACCGACGACCTTGGAGCACTTGCGGTGCGGTCCGGTCGGGCCCATGTTGGACTCCGACATCGAGTAGATGATCCGGCGCTGCACCGGCTTGAGGCCGTCCCGCACGTCGGGAAGGGCGCGGGACACGATGACCGACATGGCGTAGTCGATGAACGACGTACGCATCTCGTCGGTGATCTCGATCTCGGGCGTCTCTATGTGTTCCGGATGGATGTCGTCAGCCATGTGTGATGGGCCTCAAGGGGTCAGATGTCGAGGAACCGGACGTCGCCGGCGTTCTCCTGGATGAAGGTCTTACGGGAGGCGACGTCGTCGCCCATGAGGATGGAGAACAGCTCCTCTGCGAGAGCGGCGTCCTCCATGGTGACCTGGACGAGGGTGCGGGTGGCCGGGTCCATGGTCGTCTCGCGCAGCTCGGAGGCGTTCATCTCGCCCAGACCCTTGAACCGGGTGGGCTTGGCCTTCGGGTGCTGCTTCTGGAACTCGGCCAGGGCGGCGTCGTCCTTCAGGTAGTGGACCGTCGTGCCCACCTTCACGCGGTACAGCGGCGGCTGGGCGATGTAGACGTATCCCGCCTCGATCAGCGGCCTCATGTGCCGGAAGAACAGGGTGAGGAGCAGGGTCCGGATGTGGGCGCCGTCGACGTCGGCGTCGGCCAGGAGGATCACCTTGTGGTAACGGGCCTTGGAGATGTCGAAGTCGTCCCCGATGCCCGTGCCCATCGCGGTGATGATGTCCTGCACCTCCGTGTTCTGGAGGGCCTTGGCGAGACGGGCCTTCTCGACGTTGAGGATCTTGCCTCGAATGGGCAGGATCGCCTGGGTGGCCGAGTCGCGGGCCGCCTTGGCGGGGCCGGCGGCGGACTTGCCCTCGACGATGAACAATTCGGACTCGGAGGGGTCGCGGCTGGAGCAGTCGGCCAGCTTGTCCGGCAGGCCGCCGGACTCGAGGCCGGACTTCCGCCGGGTGAGCTCGCGGGCCTTCCGGGCGGCCTCGCGGGCCTTGGCGGCGCTGATCGACTTCTCGACGATGCGCCGGGCCTCCGGCGAGTAGCGCTCCAGCCACTCCGGCAGACGCCGGTTGAGCACCTTCTCGACGAAGGACCGGATCTCGGTGTTGCCGAGCTTGGTCTTGGTCTGGCCCTCGAACTGCGGCTCCCGGACCCGGACCGAGATGACGGCGGTGAGGCCCTCGCGGACGTCCTCGCCGGTCAGGTTCTCGTCCTTGTCCTTGAGCAGGTTCTTGGCCCGGGCGAAGTCGTTGATCGCCTTGGTCAGCGCCTTGCGGAAGCCTTCCTCGTGGGTGCCGCCCTCATGGGTGTTGATGTTGTTGGCGAACGAGAGGACCACCTCGGTGTAGGTGGAGGTCCACTGCATCGCCACCTCGACCTCGGCGTCCTCGGAGACCTCCGAGATGTCGATGATGTGCGGGTGGAGCGGATCGCGCTTCGCGTTGAGGTGGTTGACGAAGTCGACGAGGCCGCCCTTGTAGTGGAAGGTCTCCTCGACGACGGGGTCCTGGCGCTCGTCGCGGAGGACGATCTCCAGGCCCCGGTTGAGGAACGCCGTCTCCCGGAGGCGGGAGGAGATGACGTCGTACTCGAACTCGACGGTCTCCTTGAAGACCTCCGGGTCCGGCCAGAAGCGGATGGTGGTGCCAGTCTTCTTGACGGCGCGCCCCTTGTCCGGGTCCTTCTTGACCGGCTTGCCCCGCTCGAACTCCTGGGTCCAGATGAACCCGTCGCGGCGCACCTCCGCCTCGAGACGGGTGGACAGGGCGTTCACCACCGAGACGCCGACGCCGTGGAGACCCCCGGACACCGTGTAGGCGCCCTGCTCGAACTTGCCACCGGCGTGCAGCGTGGTGAGGACGGTGGTGAGGGCCGACTGCTTGGTCTTCTCGTGACGGTCGACCGGGATGCCGCGGCCGTTGTCCACGACCTCGACGCCGCCGTCGGCCAGGAGGGTCACCTGGATCCGGTCGCAGAAGCCCGCCATGGCCTCGTCGACGGAATTGTCGACGACCTCCCAGACGAGGTGGTGCAGGCCGCGGGGGCCGGTCGACCCGATGTACATGCCAGGACGGCGACGGACGGCCTCGAGACCCTCGAGGACCGTGATGTCGCTCGCCTGATACGAATCGCGAGTGGCGGTCAAGCTAAGCCTCTGTGGACGCTCGGGACGCTGCTGCACCGGGTCCCGAGCACGACGGAACCCGCTCTTGAGCGGTGACTTTCACGATTGTCATTCTACCCGTCGGACAGGTCCTAGACGAACTACCGGGCCGCCCGCGGGCCCCTCACCGGCGGGGCGGGATGACCTCGATCTGGGTGATCACGCCCTCACCGAAGCGGCCGGCGAGGGACTGGAGCAGCTTGGTGATCCCGTACTTGAGGAACGCCACCTGGGAGGAGGCCGAGGCCTCCACCACGAGGGTCCGGCCGCGCACCACGACCGGCTTCGAGTTGCCCTTCCAGGGCGGGCCGGCCAGCTCCTCCCACTCCGCCATCACAGCCGCCATCACCCCCGGGTTGGGCAGCCCGAGACGGCTGAACATCTTCTCCAGGCCCTCGCCGATGGGCTCGAGGTCCTTCACTCCACCCTCCCGTCGCCGACCTGCCACACCCGGCCCCGCACGGGAACGTCCTCCGGCCAGGCGGAGGTGATCAGGGTCTGGGTGCCCTCGGGCAGGGACCGGGCCAGCTCCGCGGCCCGTCCCGGGTCCAGCTCCGAGAAGACGTCGTCCAGCAGGAGCACCGGCTGCTCCGAGACCACTTCGGCCACCGCCCGGTGCGAGGCCAGCTTCACGGCGAGGGCCATGGTGCGCTGCTCTCCCTGGCTCGCCCGGGTGCGGGCGTCGGCTCCGTCGAGGGAGAAGCCGGGCTCGTCGCGGTGGGGGCCGACGGTGGTCACCCTCCTCTCATGGTCCTCGCGGTGTGCCCTCTCCAGGGCCTCGGCGAGCCGGTCGGCATACTCGCCGGCGGACAGGGTCTCGAACGGTTGGTCGCTCCACGACGGCCGGTAGGTGATCCCCGCGCTCCCCTCCCCGGCGATCGACC
>QGUS01000322.1 GCA_003242515.1 Actinomycetota bacterium | reverse complement strand
TTCCTCTTTGCTGGGCAGGTTAAGTGTGTATAAGAGGCTCGCCGGGGTGAGGATGGCCCTGGAGAACCTCGGATACACGACCTCGGAGATCAACGAGGTCATCCCGGGGGTCGACCCGTCCGCCCCGTTGCAGGACCAGCTCAGGATGGCCCTCCAGAGCCTGGGGAGGCGGTAGGTGCGCGAGGACAGCCTGCTCAACCCGACCATCGAGGAAGCCCTCGAGTCCTCCCTGCGTCCGAAGCGTCTCGAGGAGTTCATCGGCCAGGAGAAGGTGAAGAACCGGCTCCGGATCGCCCTGGAGGCGGCCGTGAAGGAGGGGCGCGCCCTCGACCACATCCTCCTCTCCGGGCCGCCCGGACTGGGCAAGACCACCCTCGCCGGGATCATCGCCTCCGAGATGGGCGTCGGCTTCCGGGTGACCTCCGGCCCCGCACTGGAGCGGCCCGGCGACCTGGCGGCGATCCTCTCCAACCTGGAGCCGCGGGACGTCTTCTTCATCGACGAGATCCACCGTCTGCCCCGCGCCGTGGAGGAGGTGCTCTACCCGGCGATGGAGGACTTCGTCCTCGACATCGTCCTGGGCAAGGGCCCGACCGCCCAGTCGATCCGCATCGACCTGCCCCGGTTCACCCTGGTGGGGGCCACAACCCGCAAGGGGAAGGTGACCGCGCCGCTGCGGGACCGCTTCGGCATCGACGAGAAGCTCGACTACTACGACCCCGCCGAGCTGGCCCGGATCGTCCGGCGCGCCGCGGGGATCCTCGAGGTGGAGATCTCGGACGAGGCCGCCGACCTCATCGCCCGGCGCAGCCGCAGCACGCCCCGCATCGCAAACCGCCTGCTCGCCCGGGTCCGCGACTACGCCGTCGCCCGCGCCTCGGGGGTCATCGAGACCGACGTCGCCGAGGAGGCGCTGGCGGTGTACGAGGTCGACGAGCTCGGACTCGACAAGGTGGACCGTGCGATCCTGGAGGCGGTGGTGGAGCGGTTCGGCGGCGGCCCCGTCGGCCTCTCCACCCTGGCCATCGCGGTCGGCGAGGAGCCCGAGACCGTCGAGGACGCCTACGAGCCCTTCCTGCTCCAGTGCGGTCTCCTCAAGCGGACCCCCCGGGGCAGGGTCGCCACCGAGCGGGCCTACGCCCACCTCGGCGTGGCCCGGCCCGAGTCCGCCCAGGGCACGTTGCTCTGAGCGGCACCTAGCCTGCCCGACCGAATGCGCGTCTCCGACTTCACCTACGAGCTGCCCGAGGACGCGATCGCGCAGGTCCCGGTCGAGCCCCGGCACTCGTCGCGGCTGCTCGACACCCGGGACATGTCCGACCACACCTTCATCGAGCTGCCCGACCTGTTGTCACCGGGCGACCTGGTGGTGGTCAACGAGACCAGGGTGCGTCACGCCCGGGTCGAGGGCGTGCGGCGGGAGACCGGCGCGCGGGTCGAGCTCCTCTTCCTGGACCGCAGGCCCGACGGCCGCTGGGAGGCACTGGCCCGGCCCGCCCGGAAGCTCAGGCCGGGCACGGTCGTCGACCTGGCCGAGGGGTCGGTGACGGTCGCGGAGTCGCTCGGGGAGGGGCGGCTCGTCGTGGAGGTCGCAGCCGACGACCCCGAGGAGCTCATCGACCGGGTCGGCCGCGTGCCCCTGCCGCCGTACATCCGGGCCACGCTCGACGACCCGGCCCGCTACCAGACCATCTTCGCCACCACACGGGGCTCGGCCGCGGCGCCCACGGCCGGCCTGCACTTCACCCCCGAGGTCGTCGCGGGCCTCCGGGAGCGGGGAGTCGACCTGGCGACCGTCGACCTCCACGTCTCCCTGGACACCTTCCGTCCCATGTCGTCGGAGCGGGTCGAGGACCACCGCATGCACTCGGAGTGGTGCTCCGTCCCCGAGGAGACCGCCCGGGCGATCGCCGCCACGAGGGAGCGGGGCGGCCGGGTGGTGGCCATCGGGACCACGGTGGTGCGGACGCTGGAGTCCCGCGCCGACGGCACGGGCGGGGTGATCCCCGGCGGGGGCTGGACCGACATCTTCATCCGCCCCGGGGGCCACCCGATCACCGTCGTCGACCTCCTGGTCACCAACTTCCACCTGCCCGGCTCGACCCTGCTGGTCCTCGTCGCCGCGTTCATGGGGGACCGCTGCCGGGAGGCGGACGAAACCGCCCGGGACGGGGGGGACCGGTTCCCCCGGTTCGGGGAGGCGTGCCTGGCCGGGGGGAAGACGCCCCAGCCTTAAACTCGACA
>QGUS01000058.1 GCA_003242515.1 Actinomycetota bacterium | reverse complement strand
CACCTGGAGCGTCCCGTCCTCGGCACCCGCGAGTCGATCAGGGCGATGACCCGCGACGACATCCGCGGCTACTGGAAGCGTCGCTACGGCGCCGGCTCGATGGTGGTCGCCGCCGCCGGCTCGATCCACCACGACGAGGTGGTGGCGATGATCGAGGAGCGCTTCGGCTCCTGGGACGGCGAGCCCGTCACCCACGACTTCACGCCGGTGGCCTTCCGCCCCGGCATCAAGGTGACCCGGCGCGACACCGAGCAGGCGCACCTGGTCATCGGCGGGCCGGGCCTGGACCGCTCCGACGAGCGGCGCTGGGCCTTCGAGATCCTCAACCACATCATGGGCGGTGGCATGTCGTCCCGCCTCTTCCGGGAGATCCGGGAGGAGCGCGGCCTCGCCTACGCCGTCTACTCCTTCCGCCTCGCCTACGCCGATGCCGGTGCCTGGGGCGTGTACGTGGGCACGACGCCGACGCAGACCGAGACGTGCATGGAGATCGTCCGCGAGGAGCTCGCCCGGGTGGTCGCCGAGGGCATCACCGAACAGGAGCTGGAGCGGGCGAAGGGGTCGATGCGAGGCGGGATCGCCCTATCCACGGAGGACCCGAACTCCCGCATGATCCGCCTGGGCCGTGACGAGCTCTCCGGGATGCCGCACCTCTCGGTGGACGAACGCATCGCCCGGCTGGAGGCCGTGGACCTCGCCGAAGTGAAGGCGGTGGCGGCTGACCTCTACGGCTCCGAGATCAGGACCATCGGAGCGGTCGGCCCGTTCGACGAGGCCGACCTGAGCCGCTTCCTCGAGCTCGCCTGATCAGTCCCCGAAGGTGAAGGTGATCGAGGCCGGCGCCTCGGAGGTCTCGATGGTGCCTGCCGCGGCGTCGACCGCCTGAAGCACCACGGCACCCGCGAGCTCGACGTCGTCCCCGGCGACGCCCCAGCCCACCGTCTGCACCGTCTCGACCTGGCCGGCATGCGACTGCCAATCGATCCGGCCCGGGGCCTGCGTGACCGTGACCATCTCCGCCGCGGGCCCGACGGGCTCCAGGCCCTTGCCGGGAGCCTGGGCCATCCAGACGGCCTGGGTGGTCGCGGAGGCGGCGATCGCGCCGGCGACGACGAAGAGGACTACGGCGGCTGCCCGGCGGAGGATGGCGCGCGGCTGCGGGGTGGTCACGGTGAGCATCTATTGGCCACGGTATGTGGCGGGAGCTCAGTGCGGAAGGTCCAATTCGACGAACCGCGAAAGGACTAGTCCGAAGACCAGCGCGACGACGACCAGCGTCGCGGCGACGTTCCAGGGGTTCCGGCCGCGGCGGCCGGCCCAACGGGCCGACCAGAAGCCCACGATCACCCACACGGTGACGTCGAGCGGCCAGGCCAGGTGCACGCCGCCGTAGAGGACGCCGAGGATCCCCGAGATCGGGCCACCCGCGTAGAGGGTGGTGAGGCCGGCCACCTCGCAGAGCCCCTCGCAGGTGTCGCGGTTGATCAGCGACAGGCCGACGGCGACGAAGGCGATCGCCGCCACCAGGAGGACACCGGTGATGACGGCGACATCGCGACAGCCGGGTGCGTCGGGGTCGTCGTCGGGGGCCAGGTCCGGGCGGTCGGTCATCGCCGCCGATCGTATGCCGCAGTCGTCCGGCAAGCACATCCGCCCGATAACCTGCGCGGGATCCGGAGGTGAACCAGTGAGAAACATCCTTCTGTTCCTACACATCGTCGCCGCCTGCGCCTGGCTGGGCGCCAACCTCCTGCAGGTGGCCGTGGCCTCGATGGGCAGGTCGGAGCCGACCGGATTCCAGGCGGCCTGGCACCGGATCTCCGCCAAGGCCGGAAAGAGCTACTACATGCCCGTCGGGATCCTGATCCTGGCCTCGGGCATCCTGCTCGTGGTGACCTCCAACGGAGCGTGGACCTTCGAGGACCTCTTCGTCGGCATCGGGGTGACGGTGGTGATCATCGGCGCCATCCTCGGCCCCACGGTCCTGGCCCCGTCGTCCAACAGGGCCGCCGAGGCGTTCGAGGCCGGCGACCAGCCCCGGGCGAAGGCGGCCATGGGCAAGCTGAGCACCTGGGGCCTGATCGACACGCTCCTGGTGCTGATCGCCATCTACGCCATGGTCGCCAAGCTCTGATCCCGGTGCGTCGTCGTCTCTCCGGCCTGGTCGTGCTCGCCCTTTCCGGGTGCACCGCCCTGCCGGTGACCCAGACGACGACCTCGACCACGACCACCAGCACCACCACGACCTCGACCACGACCACCACGACCCTCCCTCCGCTCCTCGCGACCGGGAGGGTCGTCGACGCCGGGGGCCGTCCGATCGCCGGGGTGGAGGTCGTCTTCGGCGACGCCATCACCACCACCGGCCCCGACGGGGCATTCGAGGCAGAGACCCGGGAAGCGGAGACGCTCTCGTTCGCCAAGCCGGGGTGGGAGCGGCACGAGGCCCCGTACTCGGAGGGGGCCCTCGAGGTCACCATGACCCAGGCGACCATCAGGGGAGTGCGGGTCGGCGCCGCAGCCGCCGGCTCCGACGAGCACTTCCGGAGCCTCATGGACCTGGCGGCGCAGACCTCCGTCAACGCCTTCGTCTTCGACACCAAGCAGGAGGGCGGCCAGGTCGTGTACGACACTGCCGTCGCCGCCGCCCACGAGATCGGCGCCGTGGAGCCCTGGTACGACCCGAGGCGCCGGGTCGCCGAGGCCAGGGAGGCCGGGATCTACACGATCACCCGCATCGTCTCGCTGGAGGACGCCTTCTGGGCGAAGGCCCATCCGGAGGAGAAGATGGCCGGCCCCTGGGTCGACCCGACCGGTCCGGGGATCCGGCAGTACATCGTCGATCTCGCCGTGGAGGCCTGCGAGATCGGCTTCGACGAGATCCAGCTCGACTACGTCCGCTACGCGGCCGGCCGCACCGCCTCGTTCACCGGCCAGTTGAACATGACCCAGGAGGAGCGGGTGGCCAACATCGCCGAGTTCATCCGCGTGGTCCGCGAGGCAGTGTCGCCGCTCGGCTGCAACCTGTCGGCCGACATCTTCGGCATCGTGGTCTCCTTCCAGGACGACCAGCGGCTCGGCCAGCGACCCGAGGAGCTGTCGGTCCATCTCGACGCCGTGAGCCCGATGGTCTACCCGAGCCACTACTCGGATGGCTGGCTCGGTTTCCCCGACCCCAACGACCACCCGTATGCGGTGACCGCCGACGCCCTCGACGACGCCCTGCCCCGTCTGGCGCCCGGGACCGTGCTCCGGCCGTGGCTCCAGGGCTTCTGGTGGACCCCGGAACAGATCCACGAGGCCATCCGCGCCGCCGAGGACAGGGGCCTGGGGTGGCTGCTCTGGAACGTGGGCAGCCGGTACGAACCGGCCTCCATCCCGGCGGTCGAGGAAACCGGCGGCTGAACCTACGATCGCCCGATGCTCGTAGGCGTCCAGCTCCCCGAGGTCGAGCGTCCGGTCACCTGGCCGGAGCTCCGTGAAGTGGCCCGCACCGCCGAGGCATGCGGTCTCGACTCCATCTGGGTGGGCGACCACCTGCTCTACCGCGACGGCGGCGAGGCCCGGGGGCCGCGTGAGGCGTGGACGATGCTGGCCGCGCTCGCCGAGGCCACGGAGCGGGTGCATCTTGGCCCGCTGGTGGCGTCGGTCTCGTTCCACTCCCCGGCGATGCTCGCCAAGATGGCGGCGACCGTCGACGACATCAGCGGCGGCCGGCTGATCCTCGGCCTGGGCGCCGGCTGGAACCGTGTCGAGTACGACGCCTTCGGCTTCCCCTTCGACCACCGGGTGGACCGGTTCGAGGAGGCCTTCACGATCATCCGGAAGTTGATCCGCGAGGGCGCCGTGGACTTCGAGGGCCGCTACCACACGGTCCGGGAGTCGGAGCTGATCCCGCGTCCCCGGCCGGACATCCCCCTCATGGTCGGCTCCAACGGTGATCGGATGCTCCGCATCACGCTCCCGTTCGTCGACGCCTGGAACACCTGGCACACCGACTACCGGAACGACCCGTCCCGGATCGGGCCGCTGCTCGAGAAGGTCGACTCCGTCTGCGCCGAGGTCGGCCGGGACCCGGCCGGGGTGACCCGGACCGCCGCCCTCTACGTGCAGGCCCCGGGCGGGAAGGGGAGGAGGGCCGGTTCCTCGGAGCGGCCCGTCGTCGACCCGGTGCCGGTGGCGGCGCTGGGGGAGGCCCTCTCCACGCTGGAGGCTCGGGGCATCGGTCACGTCATGGTCGTCCTCGACCCCATCGACGCCCCCTCGGTGGAGGCCCTGGCCCGCGCCCTCGGCCGGATTTGACGGAATGGTCGGGAAAACCCGACCATTCGGCCATGGTCGACCGCATACCCGATTACGACCTGGAGGAAGTGATCAGGCTGGAGCGTCCCGAGCAGATGGGAGCTCTGTTCGACGAGACCCGATACCTCATCATCGGGATGCTCAGCGACAAGGCCGCCACGGTCAGTGATCTCGCCGGGGTCATGGGCAAGCCCAAGGGCACCGTCGGCTACCACATGAAGATCCTCGAGGACCACGGGCTGGTGAAGGTGGTCCGGACGGAGAAGGTGCGGGGGATCGAGGCGAAGTACTACGGACGCACCGCGCGCACCTACGACCTGACGGGCCTGCTGGAAGGCCGACACGTGGGCATCGCGTTCCACCAGGCGGTCCGGCACATGGAGGAGATCCCGCTCTCGGAGACCGGCCTCCCCGGCATGTCGTCCATCCGATACGTCCGCATCTCCGAGGATCGGGCCAGGGAGTGGGAGAAGCGCCTCATGGAACTGTCCAACGAGTTCAACGACCAGCCCCGTGACGGCGACCGGGTGTACGGCCTGATGCTGGCCCTGTTCCCGACCAACCGTCCCTACCTGCCATGAAGAGACGCGGGTTCGGTCGCAACTACTGGAAGCTCTGGTCGGCCTCGGCCGTCTCCAACCTCGGTGACGGCGTCGCCACCATCGCCTACCCGTGGCTGGCGTCCCTCATCACCCGCGACGGCTTGAAGCTCGGCCTCGTGGTCCTCGCCGGCCGGCTGCCCTGGCTCGTCTTCAGCCTGCCCGCCGGGGTGCTCAGCGACCGCTTCGACCGGAAGCGCCTGATCGTGGGCATGGACCTGTTCCGGGCGGTCCTGACCCTGGGCGTGGTGGCCGTCGTCGCCGCCAACACGGGGGTGCTGGAAGCAGCCGCCGGGGGAGTGACCCCGCCCAACGAGGCGTTGCTCCTCGCCGTGATGATCGCGGCGTCCTTCCTCTTCGGCCTGGCCGAGGTGGTGCGGGACAACACGGCGCAGACCCTGATGCCTTCCGTGGTCGGCCCCGAGCGCCTGGAGAGCGCCAACGGGAGGCTCTGGGCGGTGGAGCTGGTGATGAACCAGTCGGTCGGCCCGCCTCTGGGCGGCCTCCTCATCGGCCTGGCGCTGGTCCTCCCGTTCGTCGTCCACTCCGCCACCTTCACCGTCTCCGCGGTGATCCTGGCGACGCTGGTGGGGACCTTCGGGCGTCCCGCCCGGGCCGTCGACGCACCGCCGCGGTCGTTCCGCAAGGAGCTGGCGGAGGGGTTCCGATTCCTGTGGTCCCACCCGATCCTGAAGCCGCTGGCCATCACGCTCGGCACGGTGAACTGCCTGGCCACGCTGGCCCAGACGACCTTCGTGCTCTTCGCACAGGACGTCCTCGGCCTCGGCGCCGCCCAGTACGGTCTGCTCACCACCTCCGGAGCGGTCGGCGGGGTCCTCGGGTCGCTGCTCGCCTCGAAGGTGGCGGGGAGGCTGAGCCGGGGCACGACGCTTTTCGTGGCGATGAGCGTGTTCGGCGGCACCCAGCTCGTCATAGGTCTGTTCCCGCAGGCGCTGCTCGCCTGGTCGATGATGGTGCTGGGGATGTTCTTCTCGATGGTGTGGAACGTGATCACCGTCTCGCTCCGCCAGCGGATCATCCCCGACGAGCTCCTCGGCCGCGTCAACTCGGTCTACCGGTTCTTCGGATGGGGGATGATGTCCCTGGGCGCGATCGCCGGCGGAGCCCTGGTGTCCGCCACCGGCCCCTTCGTGGGCCGGGCGTGGTCGCTCCGGATCCCGTTCCTCGTCGCCGGCCTCTTCCAGCTGGCGATGCTGATCTACGCCGTCCCCAGGTTCAACACCCGGAGGATCGAGGAGGCCGAGCGGGCCGCCGGGGTCGAGCCCGCCTGACTACCTTTGGGTCATGAGGCTCTGGAGCAACAGCTTCGAGGACGGGGGCTGGATCCCGGCTCGGAACGCGTTCGCCACGGCGGCCGAGACCGACCACGTCCGCCTCTCCGACAACCTCAACCCCCACCTGGCGTGGGACGGGGTACCGGAGGGGACCCGGTCGTTCGCCCTCCTGTGCCGGGACCGTGACGTCCCCAGCTCGGGCGAGGACGTCAACAAGGAGGACCGTGAGGTCCCGGCCGACCTGCCCCGGGTCTACTTCGACCACTGGGTGGCGGTCGACCTCCCGGCCGACCTCAGGGAGATCTCCGAAGGCGAGTTCTCCTCGGGCGTGACCCCCGGCGGCAAGCCTGGAGGCACGGGCCCGCATGGCTGCCGTGAGGGGAAGAACGACTACACGGGCTGGTTCGCCGGCAATCCCGACATGGGCGGGACCTACCACGGCTACGACGGCCCGGCGCCACCGTGGAACGACTCCATCGTCCACCACTACGAGTTCACGCTGTATGCGCTGGACGTGGACCGGGTGGACGTGAGCGGCTCGTTCACGGCCCAGGACGTGCTCGACGCCATCGAGGGCCACGTCCTCGATCAGGCCACGATCACGGGCATCTACACCACGAACCCGCGACTCCTTCCATGAGACGCGAAGAAGCCCCCGGCGATGCCGGGGGCCTCTTCCTCAGGCTCAGCTCTCGGAGATCGTCACCGAGTTGATCACCACGTCCTCGCGGGGCCGGTCGCTCTGGTCCGTCGGCGTGGTGGCGATGGCGTCCACCACGTCCATGCCCTCGGACACCTGCCCGAAGATCGTGTAGGCGTGGGGCAGGCCGAGGTCCTGGTGGCAGATGAAGAACTGGCTGCCGTTGGTGTTGGGGCCGGCGTTGGCCATGGCCACCGTCCCGCGGCGGTACTCGCCGGGGCCTTCCAGCTCGTCGCGGAACGAGTAGCCGGGGCCGCCGCGTCCGGTTCCCGTCGGGTCGCCGCCCTGGATGACGAAACCCTCGATGACGCGATGGAAGATCACACCGTCGTAGTACCCGTCACGGGCGAGGAACACGAAGTTGTTCACCGTGAGCGGCGCCCGGTCCGGGGCCAGGTCGATGACGATTCGGCCCTTCGTGGTGTCGAGGGTCGCCTGGTGGTTCCTGTCGAGGTCGATGACGAAGTCGGGTGCGGAGTCGTAGCGCTTCACTTCACTACCCCAGGAAGTAGGCGGGCTCGTTGCCGGGCCGCCACTTGATCGAGCACCCCATCGAGGGCATCTGCTCCCCGGCGGGCTTGTCGCCCGCCAGGACCGCATCCACCGCGGCCCTCAGGTCGGCGCCGGTGACCGGGATGCCGCTCTGCGGACGGCTCTCGTCGAACCGGCCCCGGTAGACCAGCTTGCGGTCGGCGTCGAAGAGGAAGAAGTCGGGCGTGCACATGGCCCGGTAGGCCTTGGCCACCTCCTGGTCCTCGTCGACCAGGTAGGGGAAGCGGTAGCCCACCGTCTCGGCGACCACCTTCATCTGCTCCGGGGAGTCGTCCGGGTAGGCCTCGGCGTCGTTGGAGCAGATGCCCACGATGCCGAGGTCGGAGCCCTCGTAGTCGGCGGAGAACCGGGCCAGACCCTCCTGGATGTGCTTCACGTAGGGGCAGTGGTTGGAGAGGAAGACGACCAGGAGCGCCTTCTTTTCGGCGAAGTCGGACAGGGAGACCTTGTCGCCGGTGACCGCGTCGACGAGCGAGAAGTCCGGCGCCTCGGTGCCCAGGGGGAGCATGGTTGAGGTGACTGCCATGGACGAAGGCTACCCGAGGCACTCCCCAACCGAGTCCTGCCCGGAGGCGTCCCCGGGGTAGCCTGTGGGCATGCCCAACGTGCCTTTCGGCTTCGTGGCCACCGCCATGATCACGCCGTTCGCCTCCGATGGGGCAGTGGACCACGAGACTGCCTGGAGACTCGCCCGGCACCTCTCCGACCACGGTTCCGACTGCCTCGTCGTCACCGGGACCACCGGCGAGTCGCCCACCCTCAGCGACGAGGAGAAGGTCGCCCTCTACCACACGGTCGTCGACGCGGTGAAGGAGAAGGACACGCTCGTCGTGGCCGGCACCGGCACCTACGACACCCGGCACTCCGTCGAGCTCACCGAGAAGGCGGCCGCCGCGGGGGTCGACGGGATCCTGGCGGTCACGCCCTACTACAACCGCCCCTCCCAGGAGGGCCTGGTGGCCCACTTCCGGGCCATCGCCGACGTCGGCCTCCCCGTGATGCTCTACAACATCCCGGGTCGCACAGGCCGGCGGATCGAGGTGGAGACCCTCGCCCGT
>QGUS01000321.1 GCA_003242515.1 Actinomycetota bacterium | reverse complement strand
GGCGCATGACCAGGCCCCAGACGAAGAGGAACGGGTACGCCGCGCCGGACCGCGTTCTGTGTGTCCGCCGCGGCGTACCCGTTCCTCTTCGTCTGGGGCCTGGTCATGCGCCTGTCCACGCAGTCGCACTTCACGAGGTTCGGCCCGGGCGAACGCGCCCGGCTCGTGCTCTCGCCCCGCACCAGCCATCTCCTGCCCCGCATGTTCTGGCGCGACCCGGACGCCGCCGTGGCCGCCGGGCAGTTCGACGACCCGGCCGGGGCGCGTCTCGGAGACCCGGTCACCTGGGAACAGCACGCCATCCTGCACCGGCTCCGACGGATCCACCTTGCGGCCGGCTGTGGCGTGGTGGTGGCCCTGTACGGCTCGGTGACCCGGACGCCGTGGATGCGGGTGGCGGCGCTGCTGATGGCGATCGTGGCCGTGGCGCTGACCGTCCTCACCGGCCGGGTGCCGCGGTCCAGGGCGGTGATCCGGACGACGGCGCTCCTCCCCCTCGCCTCCCTGGCCGTCGTGGCGGCCTCCTGGGCCGGGGTCGCGGCGGCGGGGTGGCCGCCCCAGGGGACGGTCCATGGCACCACCTTCTACGTTGCCCTGACGCTCGGGGCCTTCGGCCTCGCCGCGGCGACCGCCGGCCTGGCGCCGCTCGGCGCCATCGTCGTCGGGACCCTGTTCGGGGGATCCCTCGGCGTGGGCCTGTCCCTGCTGGCCGGGAGCCTGGCGGAGATCGACGCGGCCGCCAGGTCGGGCGCGGGATGGGTGACGGTGGCGATGCTGCACCTGGTCCTCTTCGTCATCGGCCTCTCCGCGGCCCTGACCCTCGACGGGGACCCGCTGCCCGACCGGGGACGGGCGATGGCCCTGCTGGGGCGGGTCACCCGGAGGGCCCGGCTCCTCCTCCGCGCCACCGCCCTCTTCGGCCTCGCGGCGGGCACGGCGGCCTTCGCCCTGGGGTGCTCCGGCCCCTGCACCGCGGAGGCGCTCCAGGTTCCGGTCCGGGGGTCGGCAGTCCACCAGCTCACCGTCGCCGCCATGGGCATCGTCGCCCTGCTGGTCACGGCCGCGGCGTACCGGGTCGGATGGCGCTGGGCCCTGGCGGCGCTCGCCGCCGGCGGGACGCTGGTGGTCCTCTTCGCCCTCGGGCGCCTGCCCACGCTGCGGGTCGGGGGCATGTCGGCGGACCTGGGCGACCTGGTGGGACTGTCCCGGGCACTGGTGGTGGTGTTCCCGACCATCCTCGTGCTCCGGAGCATGCTGGGGAGCATCCGGAGGGGGACCTCCAACCGGCAGGTCGGGATCCTCTGGGACATCGCGTCGATGTGGCCGCGCTGGTTCCACCCGCTGGCCCCTCCCGCCTACGGGCCGATGGTGGTCACCGACCTGGCGCACCGCCTGGTGATCGACCCTCCCGACCTGCTCGAGGGACACTCGCAGGGCTCGGTCCTGTCTGTGATCGCCGTGAGCCAGATGAAGGAGGAGCCGGACGGCATCGGCCTGATCACATACGGGAGCCCGATCGGGAGCCTCTACCGGCAGCTCTTCCCGGGCGCAGGGGTGGACGAGCTCGTGTCGGCGGTGGACCGGAGACTCGGCGGGAGGTGGGTGAACCTGTGGCGTGACACCGACCCGATCGGCGGCGTCCCCGTCGGGCTGCCCGACGAGCGGGACCTGCCGGTGCGGGACGGCTCCGGGCACTCGGGATACGAGGTCACGCAGGCCTTCGTCGAGGCGCGGCACTCGCTGGCGCGGTGAGCCGCACCGGCAGGCGAGGGACCAAAATCCCCGCCCCGGACCGCCCAACGCATCTGGCGGCCCGGGCACGCACGGGCGGACGATCGCGTCGTGTCCCTTCTCGATAACTCGAGCCCCGCTGGTAAGAAAGAATGAAGTTCTCTCGCCAACGAAAAGGGGTAAGAGCAGACACCTAGAACGGCAAAGTGACAACCAGAACCAGTGTGCGCAAGACGCCGATCTCGATCGGCATCGTGTCCACATACCCACCCACACGATGCGGGATCGCCCGCTTCACTGCCTCCCAGATCGAGGCGCTCCGGGTCGCTGATCCCGACATCGACGTCCATGTCGTGCGCATCGTCGATGCGCCGGAAGGGCCTACCTCGGGCCCGGTCACCATGGAGTTCGACCCCGCCAGCGCAGTGGGGATCAGGCCGCCGCCGGGCCATCTGGCCGGCCCGGCAATCGCCTCCTCAGCCCACCACTCCGGAATTTCCGTCCCGCCCGAGCG
>QGUS01000057.1 GCA_003242515.1 Actinomycetota bacterium | reverse complement strand
CTGCGCCCCCCCCCTCGGCGGGTGGTTGGCCCCGGGCGCGGCCTCATGCCCCTGCGGCCGCGGGCCCCCCGGGTGCGCCCGCGGCCCGTGGGTATCCTCGCCGACATCCCCGGCTCCATGGAGCGGTACGCGGAGATGTTCCTGGTGTTCGCCCATGCGGCCCGACGGCACCTCGGATCGGTCGAGGCCTTCACCTTCTCCACGCAGCTGACCCGGATCACCGACGGGCTGGACCGGCGCGACGTCCGCTCCGCGCTCGAGGAAGTGGGCGGCACGGTCGGCGACTGGTCCGGTGGCACGAAGATCGGCGATGCCCTCTCCCAGTGGAACCGCCAGTGGAGCCGGCGCCTCGCCCGGGGCGGGCCGATCGCCCTGGTGCTCTCCGACGGGTGGGACTGCGGCGACCCCGGGCTGCTGTCCCGGGAGGCCGCCCGCCTGTCCCGGTCCGTCCACCGGCTCATCTGGCTCAACCCGCTGGCGACGCACGCCGACTACCGCCCGGAGACCCGGGGCATGAAGGCCGTGCTCCCCCACATCGACCTCCTGCTCCCGGCGGCCAGCGTCCGCGACCTCGCCGATCTGGTGGCGCTCCTCGACTCCATGGCCCGCCCGCGGGCCGTGGCGGCTCGCCCCATGGCCCGCCGCGCATCCTGACGGAGGCGCCACCGGGCGTTCGGGGAAGCCGGCGCGGCGGTAGGCTTCCCGGCGATGAGAAGCCAGCTGGCGCTACGCAACCGCTGGGTCAGCGAAGGAAAGAAGGTGGCGGTCGCCACCGTGGTCCGCGTCCACGGGAGCGCGCCCCGGCCCGAGGGCTCGAAGTTCCTGGTCAGCGACGCCGGCGACATGGAGGGATCGGTCAGCGGCGGCTGCGTCGAGAACGACGTCTACCTCCACGCTCAGGAGGTGATCGCCAGCGGCGAGCCCAAGCTGGTGACCTACGGCATCGCCGACGAGGAGGCCTTCGAGGTCGGCATGGCCTGCGGCGGCACCATCGAAGTCTTCATCGAGCCCTGGTGAGCGGGATCAACGAGGCAATCGCCGCGATCCTGGACGCCGAGCGGTTCGGCTCGGTGGCGACCGTGATCGCCGGCCCCGCCATCGGGGCCAAGGCCGTCTTCGACGAGAACGGCGCCGTCGTCGCCGGCAGCCTCCCCGACGACCTCCTCGCGGACGTCTCCGAGGACGCGGTCGCCCTGATGCAGCACGAACAGCACCGCGCCCTCGAGTACGGCGAGCACCAGGTGTTCATCGAGACGCTGGCCCCGCCGCCCGACCTCTACGTCTTCGGGGCGGTCCACATCGGCCAGGCCCTCTGCTCCTTCGCCTCGCAGATGGGCTACCGGGTGACGGTCATCGACTCCCGGCCGATGTTCGCCACCAGGGAGCGTTTCCCGCAGGCGCATCGCGTGCTCCTCGGCTGGCCCGCCGACCTGATGGAGGAGCTCGCCTTCGACCGCCGCACCTGGGTGGTCGTCCTCTCCCACGACCCGCGTCACGAGACGCCCGCCCTGGAAGCGGCCCTCAGGGGCAACCCCAGGTACATCGGCGCCATGGGCAGCCGGCGCACCCACGCCCTCCGGGTGGAGCGTCTCCAGAATCTCGGCTTCACGGACGAGGAGATCGGCAAGATCCACTCGCCCATCGGCCTCGACATCGGTGCCGAGACGCCGCAGGAGGTGGCCGTGTCGATCCTCGCCGAGATGACACTTGTGAGATACGGAGCCGGCACCGGCCTGTCGCTCCACGGAGTCGAAGGGCGGGTGCACAAGCAGAGGGGAGACACATGACGGAGATCGCGGGCCGCATTCGGGCCGCCGGGCCCGGAGGCCACGGGATGCTCGAGATCCTCGACCACCCGCTGGCCCGGGACCTGCTCACGGTGCTGCGGGACCGCCACACCGAGCCACCCGAGTTCCGGGAGACCGCCCGCCGCCTCGGCTACTTCCTGGTCGCCGAGGCGCTCTCGGACATGCCCACCGACGAGGTGGAGATCGAGACCCCTCTCGAGCACACCACGGGACACCGCATCCACCGTCCGATCGTGGCGGTGGCAGTCCTCCGCGCCGGCCTCGGCCTGCTCGAGTCGGTGCTGACGTTGGTGCCCGACGCCGCCATCGGCTTCGCCGGAGTGCAGCGGGACGAGGAGACCGCCGAACCGGTCGAGTACTACACGAAGTTCCCGACCCTGGTCGACGCCCGGGTCCTGATCCTGGAGCCGATGCTGGCCACCGGAGGGTCGCTCTCCTGGGCCGTCAACAAGGTGAAGGAGAACGGCGCCCGCGACATCACCGCCGTCTGCGTGGTCGCCTGCCCGGAGGGCGTCGGTCGCATGGCCGTCGACCATCCCGACGTGCGGATCGTCGCCGCCACCCTGGACCGGGAGCTCAACGACCGCTTCTACATCACGCCGGGACTCGGCGACATGGGCGACCGCCTCTTCGGCACGCTTTGAAGCGATTCGAGGAAGCCGTCCTCGAAGTCCTCCGCTCCCTCCGGTCCGGCGAGGTGGTCACCTACGGGGAGGTGGCCGAACAGGCCGGGTTCCCCGGTGCGGCCCGGGCGGTGGGCAATCTCTTGAACCGCACGGACGAGGACGTCCCCTGGTGGCGGGTGGTCGGAGCAGGAGGCCGACTCCGCAGTCCCTCCCCCGCCCGGCAGGCGGAACTGCTGGCCGCGGAGGGCGTCCTGGTGCGTGACGGGCGGGTCGTAGGCTGAATCCATATACGGTGTCCGGCCGCGGGAGGACTACCCTCCCACCATGAGCGAATCGAACGGGATCACCGTCACCGGGTCGGGGACGGCCAGTGTGGCCCCCGACACAGCAACGGTGAGCCTCGGTGTCTCCGTTCTCGCTCCCACCGCGGCGGAAGCCGCATCCTCGGCCGCCCGCTCCGCCCAGGCGCTCATCGACGCGCTCGACGGCGCCGGCGTCGACAGGCCCGACATCCGCACCGTCCGCTATCACCTCGCCGCGGAGTACGAGTGGACCGACTCCGGGCGACGGGACCTGGGCTATCGCGCCCAGAACTCCGTCGTCGCCACGGTCCGGGACATCTCCACCGTGGGCCAGGTGATCGACGCCGCCGTCGCCGCGGCGGGTGACGCGGTCACGGTCGAAGGCCTCGACTTCACCGTCGGGGACACGACCGGGGCCCTCACCCGGGCCCGGGAGGCGGCGTGGGAGGACGTGATGGAGCGCGCCCGGCACCTGGCCGCCCTGGCCGGGGTCTCGCTGGGCAGACCCGTCGAGATCGAGGAGTCCGAGGGCCGGATGGCCCCGCCGGCCCCGAAGGCTTTGAGGATGGAAGCGGCCTCCACCCCGGTGGAAGCGGGCACCCTCGAGGTGACCACGACCATCCGAGCCAGATTCCGTATCGACTGACCCCGCAGGCAACCGGGGGAGCCATGCCGAAGCACTTCCTGAACACCTACGACTATTCCCGGCCCGAGATCCAGGCGCTCCTCGACGACGCCCGCCGTCTCAAGGAGTCGCCCTACACGAAGGACCTCGAGGGCAAGACGATCGCGCTGATCTTCTTCAACAACTCGCTGCGCACCCGCACCTCCTTCGACGTGGGGGCGCGCCAGCTCGGCGGGCACGCCGTCGTCCTCAGCCCGAGCTCGGGGATGTGGGCGCTGGAGTTCGAGCCCGGCGTGGAGATGCTCGGCGACGCCGAGGAGCACGTCTCCGAGGCTGCCCGGGTGCTCTCCCGCTACGTC
Source organism: Actinomycetota bacterium (assembly GCA_003242515.1). Taxonomy (GTDB): domain Bacteria; phylum Actinomycetota; class Acidimicrobiia; order Spongiisociales; family ZC4RG35; genus ZC4RG35. The sequence goes on along the minus strand of QGUS01000057.1, from coordinate 4,803 downwards.
GACATGATCGGGATCCGGGCGTTCCCCAAGTTCCAGGACTGGGAGCAGGACCGGAAGGACACCATCCTCCAGGCCTTCGCCGCCTACTCCGAGGTGCCGGTGGTCAACATGGAGACGATCACCCACCCGTGCCAGGAGATGGCGCTCGCCATGACCCTCCAGGAGCACATGGGCGCCCTGGACGGGAAGAAGTTCGTCCTCACCTGGACCTACCACCCCCGTCCGCTCAACACCGCCGTGGCCAACTCGGCGCTGATGATCGCCTCGAAGATGGGGATGGACGTCACCCTCCTCGTCCCCACCGAGGAGTACGTGCTCGACGAGCGGTACATGTCGATCGCCGACGGCTACGCCAACGAGAACGGCCGGTCCCTCAGCGTGACCACCGACATCGAGGAGGCCTACACCGGCGCCAACGTGGTGTACGCCAAGAGCTGGGGCGCCCTCCCCTACTTCGGCCGCTGGGAGGAGGAGAAGCCGATCCGCGACCGCTTCCGCCATTTCATCGTCGACTCGCAGAAGATGGCGATGACCGACGGCGCCCTGGTCAGCCACTGCCTCCCGATGCGGCGCAACGTGAAGATCACCGACGAGGTCTTCGACTCCCCCGCCTGCGTGGCCTACGACGAGGCCGAGAACCGGCTGCACGTCCAGAAGGCGATCATGAGGAGCCTCGTCTCGTGAGCCAGCACGTGGAGGTCCGCCGGATCATCGTCCAGTTGCTCTCCAACATGTCGGAGAGCAGGGAGGTCCGCTCCTACCTCCGCCGGTTCTCCTCCGTGGACGAGACCCGCTTCGGCGTGATCAAGGTCGGCGGGGCGATCATCCGGGACCACCTCGAGGAGACCGCCGGGTCCCTGGCGCTTCTCCACACCGTCGGCCTCACCCCTGTGGTGATCCACGGCGGCGGCCCCCAGCTGGACGCCGCCCTGGCCGCGAAGGGCGTCACCTCCGAGAAGCGCAACGGCCTCCGGGTGACCACGCCGGAGGTCCTCGACGTCGCCCGGGAGGTGTTCGCCGAGCAGAACCTCGCCCTGGTCGAGGCGATCCGCAGCCACGGGGTCCCCGCCCACGGCATCACCGAGGGCATCTTCGACGCCGAGTTCATCGACCAGGACCTGTACGGGTTCGTGGGCGAGCCCACCGCGGTGCGGGTCGACCGGCTGCGCAGCATCATCCGGTCAGGCGCCATCCCGATCCTCGGCTGTCTCGGCGTGGCCACAGGCGGGCAGATCCTCAACATGAACGCGGACACGGCCACTCGGCTCCTCGTCGAGGTGCTGCAGCCGATGAAGATCATCTTCCTCTCCGACACCGGCGGCCTGCTGGACGGGGAGGGCAAGCTCATCGAGTGGGTGAACCTGGAGACCGACTACGAGGACCTCATGGCCCAGGAGTGGCTCCACTCCGGCATGCGGCTGAAGATCGAGGAGATCAAGCGTCTCCTCGACGCCTCGCCGGACACCTCCTCCGTGTCGATCACGACGCCGAAGGCCCTCATCAGGGAGCTGTTCACCCACGGTGGCGCCGGCACCCTCATCCGGAAGGGCGAGCGCATCCTCGAGATCGAGGACCGGGACGAGGTGGACACCGGCAAGCTCACCGCGCTGCTGGAGACGTCCTTCGGCAGGAAGCTGAGAGCGGACTGGTGGGAGAACCTGTCGTTCCAGTCGCTCATCGTCTCCGAGAGTTACCGGGGCGCGGCCCTGGTCACCCGGGTCGAGGACTTCGCCTACCTGGACAAGTACGCGGTGGCGGAGAGCGCCCGGGGCGATGGCACGGCCCGCTCCGTCTGGGACACGCTGGTCCGTTCCTACCCGGTCCTGTTCTGGCGAAGCCGGGTCGACAACCCGATCAACGGGTTCTACACGGCCGAAGCGGACGGCCTGATCCGGCGCGGCCGCTGGCTCATCTTCTGGCGGGGCGAGGCCGACTTCGACCGGATCGCCCGCGCCGTCAAGACCATCGACGACATGCCCACGGCGTGGGAGGGAGAGGCATGACGAAGACCGTCGGAATCGTCGGCGCCCGCGGCTACACGGGATCGGAGCTGCTGCGGATCCTCCGCGACCACCCCGGAGCGGAGGTCGTGTGGGCCGGGTCCCGGGAGAAGGCCGGCCAGCCGGTCGACGGCTACCCCGGCCTCGTCTTCACCGACACCAACCCCGAGTTCGTCGCCGCCAACCCGGTGGACGTGGTGTTCCTCGCGCTCCCTGACGGGGCCTCGGCCGGCTACGTGGAGGTGATCCCGGAGGAGACCGTCATCGTCGACATCTCCGCCGACCACAGGTGGGACGACGACTGGGCCTATGGCCTCCCCGAGCTGTTCCGAGACCGCATCCGCGGCTCCCGCCGCATCGCCAATCCGGGCTGCTACGCCACCGTGATGCAGCTCGCGGTCGCTCCCCTGCTCGACGACGCCGATGGCACCCCGGTGGTGTTCGGCGTGTCCGGCTACTCGGGGGCCGGGACGACGCCGAGCCCCCGCAACGACCCGGCACGGCTCGCCGACAACCTCATGCCCTACAAGCTGGCCGGCCACAATCACGAGCGCGAGGCGACCAGGCACCTCGGCCGCCCCGTGCGCTTCATGCCGCATGTCCACCCGGCGTTCCGGGGCCTGATCGTCACCGCCGACGTCCCGGTCGGGACCGCCATGACCGCCGACGACGTGCGGGAGAAGGTGGAGAAGGCCTACCGGGACGAGCCGCTGATCGAGGTCACCGACCGGGTCCCGGAGCTGGCGGACGGGGCCAACCTGACGGGCGTCGTCCTGGGAGGGTTCACCGTCTCCGAGGACGGCCGTCACGCCGTGGTCGTGGGCGCGGAGGACAACCTCCTGAAGGGCGCCGCGGTCCAGGCGGTCCAGAACATGAATCTGGCCCTGGGCCTCGACGAGCTGGCCGGGATCCTCTGATCGGGCGGCCCCGGCCTTCCCGCGTCCGGCGGCACTCCGCCGACTCCGTGGGGGGATTCAAACCAGCCCTGTCTCCGGGGAACGGCCCGCTTCGCCCGCCCGGCGGTGCCTACGCCGTCGAGGGGACGAAGGTCCATAGGCGGAGACGCGCCGCCCACCTAGCCTTCCGGGCATGACCTACTCAGTCGTCGAGCTGATCGAGGCCAAGCGGGACGGGAGAAGGCTCGACCCCGACCAGATCGCGTGGCTCATCGACGCCTACACCCGTGGCGTGGTGCCCGACTACCAGATGTCGGCGATGGCCATGGCGATCGTCTGGCGAGGCCTCGACGCCGACGAGCTCGCCGCCTGGACCCGGGCGATGCTGGAGTCCGGCGACGTCCTCGACTTCAGCCACATCCCCGCCGCCAAGGTGGACAAGCACTCCACCGGTGGCGTCGGCGACAAGATCTCGATCCCGCTCGCACCCCTCGTGGCCGCCTGCGGGGTGGCGGTCCCGATGATGTCCGGCCGCGCCCTCGGGCACACCGGAGGCACCCTGGACAAGCTGGAGTCGATCCCCGGGTTCACCACGGGCCTCGACAAGGAGAGGTTCGCCCGCATCCTCGAGCAGCACGGGCTGGTGCTGGCGGGACAGTCCGAGACCATCGCCCCGGCGGACCGCAAGCTCTACGCACTGCGCGACGCCACGGGAACGGTCCCGTCGATCCCGCTCATCGCCTCGTCGATCATGTCCAAGAAGCTCGCCGAGGGCCTCGACGGGCTGGTGCTCGACGTGAAGACCGGCTCGGGCGCATTCATGAAGGACCTCGAGGACTCCCGTCGCCTGGCGGAGACCATGGTCGGCATCGGCAACTCCTACGGCGTCAGGACCGTGGCACTGATCACGTCCATGGAACAGCCCCTCGGCAACGAGGTCGGCAACGCCTGCGAGATCAGGGAGTCGATCGAGGTCCTCAACGGTGGCGGCCCCGAGGACATCCGCGAGCTCACCTTCGCTCTGGGCGAGGTGATGCTGGAGCTCGCCGGAATCGAAGGGGGCCGGGAGCGCCTCCAGCAGGCGATCGACGACGGCTCCGCCCTGCAGAAGCTCATCGACGTCGCACGGGCCCACGGTGGCGACACGAGCGTCATCGAGGACCCCTCGAAGCTGGCCGTCGCCCCGGAGCGGGCAGAGGTCCTCGCCCCCGCCGACGGCTTCGTCACCAGGTGCGACGCCATGACGGTGGGCGCCGTGGCCACCCGCCTCGGCGCCGGGCGGGAGAAGGTCGACGACCGGGTGGACCCCGGTGTCGGCATCACCGTCCTCAAGAAGATCGGCGATCCGGTGACGGAGGGCGAGCCGCTCGCCGTGGTCCGCTACTCCGACCCGGAGAGATGGGAGCGGCAGCGCCCCCATCTCGAGCAGGCGTGGGAGATCGGCCCCGAGCGGGTCGCCCCGCCGCGCCTGATCATCGAGAGAATCGGATGAGAGAACCCGGGTTACCATCGGCCCGTCCCAGACAAGGAGTTTTCACCTCGTGAGAGTCATCGCGTGCGTGAAGCAGATCCCCGACCCCTCCACCCCCTACCAGCTGGAGGAGGGCAGCGGGTGGCTGCTTCGACCCAATGACCAGGTCCTCGACGACACCGACCGTTACGGCGTCGAGATGGGCCTGCAGATCGCCCAGGCCAACGGCGGCACCCTGACCCTCGTCAGCATGGGCCCGACCGGCAGTGCCCAGGGCATCCGCCAGGCCCTCGCCATGGGCGCCGACAAGGCGGTCATCGTGGACGACGCCTCCCTCCGGGGCGCCGACGCCCTGACCACGGCGAAGGTCCTCGCCGCTGCCATCTCCCGTGAGGGCTTCGACCTCGTGATCACCGGCACCGAGTCGACCGACGGC
>QGUS01000056.1 GCA_003242515.1 Actinomycetota bacterium | reverse complement strand
CGGGGGTTTTTGGATACCGGGGCCCGGGCGTCCCCGGCAGGCGGGGGGTTGGGGTACTCACGGGTGCCGTCGGTGGAGCCCCCGTCGGCGACGACCACCTCCACTTCACCCGGGTAGTCCTGGCCAAGGATGTCGGCCATGGTCGCCTCGATATGAGCGGCCTCGTTCAGCACCGGGAGGATGACGGTGACAGGAGGCCACCCCTGGGGCGCTCCATGGTCGCCGGCCATGAGGGTGCCGCCGGGTTATCGGGCCAGGGCGGAGACGCCGCTGAGGAAGCCCACGTCGAACGTGGCGTCGGCAGCGCCCGCCTTGTTCTTGTTCTTCACGAACAGGACGCCCCAGCTCGGGCGGTACACGGCCACGCTGTCGGTGTCGTCGCCGTTCCAGTCACCCGCGACGAGCTGGTCACCGGGCCGCCCGTAGATGAACTGCAGGTCGGCCCAGCCCGCGGAGAGGTCGTGGCGGATGAACACCTCGCCCGTGGACGGCCGGTGCAGGCCGAGCGAGTCCTTGCCGTCGCCGTCGAAATCGCCGACGAACGGCTTGTCGCCGATCCGCCCGAACACGAACGAGCGGTCAGGCTGGGTGACGCTCGCCCCCTTGGCGGGCGTGTGATCGAGGATGTAGAACTTCTGCTCGGACGGCCTGAAGATCCCGACGGTGTCGATGCCGTCGCCGTCCCAGTCACCGGCGAACGGGATGTCCCCCGCCCTCCCGAAGTAGAAGGTCAGCGTTGCGGGTCCAGGCGTGGTGGCGTCCCGGAGATGGAACGCGCCGTTGCGGAAGACCCCCGGGGTGTCGACACCGTCCCCGTTCCAGTCGCCCCACACGGGGAGGTCACCGGCGGCGCCGTACGGGAACTTCTCGATCGCGGGTGTGTGGGACAGCTGGTTCCAGACGTAGAAGTAGCCCTTGCCGTTCGTGAAGGCGACCGTGTCGCAATTGCCGTTCGGGCAGCCGGTCGATCCGCCGATGCCGAGGCCGCTGGACGAGAACACAGGGCCGACCCCGGCCGGCTCGTACCAGACGTGCAACGGCATGCCGACCCAGAGCTGGCCCTCCAGCCAGTCGGAGTCCCACATGGTGACCCGGACGCAGCCGTGCGACGCCGGCTGGGCCGGGACGCTGCCCGAGCCGTGGATGGCGTATCCGCCGGTGAAGTACCAGGGGTTCCAGAGCTCGCCGAGATACGAGACCCGCAGGCCCTTGATGTGCCGCTGGATGCGGAAGTCGCCGGTGGGGGTCCTGGCGTTGGTGAAGCTGCCGAACGAGTTCTTGTAGGGCTGGCCGTTGCCGGAGCTGATCGGGAAGATCTGGACGACCTTGTTGTTCCGGATCAGGTACATCACCTGCCGGGTGAGGTTCACCTCCACGCGGTCGGGCTCCTCGTGCCGGTAGGGCAGCCACGGCCGCTGGTAGTCGCGCAGCAGGCCGTCCAGCGAGCTGCTCCAGGAGAACGAGCGCGTGACCCCGACCTCCTTGCGGAAGGCCATGATCGCCTGCTGGGTCTGCGGTCCGATCTTCCCGTCGATGGCGCCGCGGTAGAACCCCTTCTCCTCGAGCAGGGTCTGCAGCTCGACCGCGGTCAGGGCCCCGGCCTCCTCCTGGGGGAGCACGGCGACGAAGCCGAGGGCCAGGGTCAGGACGAGGAGCAGGTTGCTGAGTCGGCGAAGCACGCGGGAAGCCTAACCCAGAAGGGACCGGTTGGAATTTGTGGTCCCGGCGGGCTATTCGACCACCATGAGGTCGCGGGTCGCCTGGTTCAAGGTGTCCGGCCCGTCCTCGCCGCAGACCACGATGTCCTCGATGCGGACACCGAGCTCGCCCGGCAGGTAGATCCCCGGCTCGACCGAGAAGGCGTTGCCGCGGGCCAGCGGGGCGTCGTTCCCCTCGACGATGTACGGGTGCTCGTGGACCTCGACGCCGATGCCGTGGCCGGTCCGGTGGATGAACCATTCGCCGTAGCCGGCGTCCTCGATGATCCTCCGGGCCACCCGGTCGATGTCCTGGCACGCCACGCCGGGCCGTACCGCGTCCCGGGCGGCCGTGCCGGCGGCGTGGACCACGGAGTGCACTTCGACGAGCTTCGCCGATGGCTCCCCCACCGAGAAGGTGCGGGTCACGTCGGAGAAGTAGCCGTCCACCGACCCGCCGAAGTCGCACACGACGGCGTCGCCGGGCTGGATCACCCTGTCGCCAGGCTCGTGGTGCGGCGAGGCGGAGTTGGGGCCCGAGGCGACGATCGCGAAGCCGGCCTCGTCGTGGCCCTCCTCGAGGATCATGCGGGTGATGTCCGCGGCCACCTCCTTCTCGGTGCGCCCGGCGAAACGGACCTCTCGAGGGATCCGGGCCAGCACCCGGTCGACCCCGGCGGCGGCCCGCCGCAGCGCGTCGATCTCGGTCTCGTCCTTGACCTCGCGCAGCTTTCGGGTCACCTCCGAGGCGGGGATGAGGCGGGGACTGCCCACCTTCTCGAGGAGCCGGATGAGGAACACGGACCACATGTGGTCGCCGATGGCCAGCGTGTCTTCGCCGCGGCACCGCTCGGCCATCATGGCGATGGGGTCGTCGAGCTCGTCCCACGGGACCACCTCGACTGTCCCCTCGGGGACCCGGGGCGCCTCCAGCCGGGGCACGAAGAGCACGGCGTCGCCCTCGGCGGGGATGCTGAGCGCCGTGATCCGTTCCAACGGCAGCGTGGCGTACCCGATCAGATAGAACATGTCGGGCCCGTTGGCGATGAAGGCGTGGCCGATGCCGGCGCGCGCCATTGCTTCCTGGAGTCGGTTGATTCGTTCGTTGTTCATGCGGGATCGATGACGAGGGTGTCGAGGACTGCGTTGACCTCGGCCACCAGTTCGTGCCGCCGGGCGTGGGAGCCGAGCACCACATAGAGGCAGAACGCCCGGTTGGCGTGGGTGAAGAAGTACTGGGTCCCGGACTGGCCGGGGAGCGTCCGCTGCAGCTGGTGCGGGGCGAAGTCGGCGGCGTCGACCCGGGGCAGCCCCTGCCGGGCGAAGAGGGCCTTGCCCACCGACTCGGGGCCGAACTCGCAGAGGGCGATGAAGATGTTGTCCGACTTCATGATCTCCACTGCTCCCGAGCCCCAATCGCCCCGGCTGGGGGGCAAGGAGAAATTGGCGAGGTGCATGATCGGTGCGTCGGTCTCCCCCGGGTCGGCGCCCATGCTCTGGATGGTCGCCTCGCGCTGGCGGTAGATCTCGGCGTCCCAGCCGCGGGGGACGTCGACGTCGATGCCGTCGGCACGGATCCTCACGACTCATCCTCCTCGTCCTCGAGACCCTCGATGGGCATGGACGTCGGGTACAGGCTGGGGTGGCCGGGCGTGATCCCGGCGGCCCGCAGCTCGATGTCCGCACGGAGCTCCGGGTCGACGCCGGACGCCATCGCCTGGGTCACGACCGCCCGGTCGGCGGCCGCCTGGACGATCACGGAGCGGACCTGGTCCCAGGTGGGGATGGAGCCCTCGCCGAGGATGTCGCCGGTCGGTCCGTCGACGTAGACGAAGTAGGGCGAGACGGGCACCTGGTACTCCTCCCAGGCCTCCGTCGACTGCACCACGGTGACCTCCGGATGGGCGAGGTCCCGGAGCCGGGACGGGCTCTCCGCCTCGGGTCCCTTGACCACCACGACCAGGCGGTCGTTGAGGCCGGCCGTCGGATCGGACTTGAGCTCGTTCCAGAGGTTGAGGCACGCCGAGCAGGTTGACGACAGGAACGCCAGCAGCGTCCGATGCTCCACGCCGGCGACGCCGACCTTCACCGCAGACCCCTTGAGGGTGGTGCCTGCGATGTCGGGAGGCGCGCTGTCCGAGACCGGCCGGAGCTTGGGGGTGTTGGTGAACGAGTGGTCGTGCGTGTCGTGGGGCTCGTCCAGGTTGACGCCCAGCTGGTGGAGGGCGCGGAGGATCTCGCCGTGACTGCGGAGCAGGCCGATCACCAGCGCTGCGAGCAGCACGATGGCGAGACCCATGGTGACGAGGACGACGGTCATCGCAGCACCAGGTCCGCGGTCCCGGGGGCGTTGGCGTTGCGCAGGTAGAACTTCTTGGAGCGGTAGATGCCGATGGTGTCGACGCCGTCGCCGTTCCAGTCGCCCACCAGCGGCACGTCGCCGGGCTTGCCGTAGACGAACTCGACGCTCGGCACGGGGAGGCTCCCGCCGTTCTTCCCCAGCTTGTTGACGATGTAGAACTTCGACTCGGAAGGCCGGTAGATCGAGATCGTGTCCTTGCCGTTGCCGTCGAAGTCGCCGGCGAGGGGAATGTCACCCGGGCGGCCTGCGGTGAACTCGTGGTGGGCGTTGCCGGCGGAGTTGGAGTTGCGCAGATAGACCGTCCGGTTGGAGTTGCGCCACACGCCCGGGGTGTCGACGCCGTCCCCGTTCCAGTCGCCGGCGAGGGGGATGTCGCCCGGCTTGCCGTACTTGAAGCTGAGGTGGGCGGAGCCGCCGGAGTTCGAGTTCCGCAGATACCAGACGCCATCGCGCACCACACCCACGGTGTCGACGCCGTCCCCGTCCCAGTCCCCCACCACCGGTGTGTCCCCTACCTTGCCGTAGCTGAACACGATGTTCGGGCCGCCGTCGGAGCGCTGCAGGTGCCAGCGGCCGTTGACGAAGATCCCCGGGGAGACCTTGCCGTCGCCCTCCCAGTCGCCGACCACCGGGATGCCCTCGGTGGGCAGGGCCCGATCGTCCTCGAGGCAGGGGGCGTTGTGGAATCGGGTGTTGTTGTCCACCAGGACCCGGGTGGTGCAGGACGGGTCCAGCTCCCACGGCGGGGTGCAGGTGACGACCCGGCAGACGATGGGGCCCACGCAGGCGACGTCCTGGTTGCACTGGCCGTAGCGGAAGCCGGTGCATCCGGCCTTACGGTGGTTGCAGTGCTTGTTGCCGCACTCGCAGGCGTAGACCTTGGGGTTCTGGCAGTTGCCGGAGCAGATGCCGTTGGCGCCGCAACCACAGGTGCCGCAGTCGATGACGTTGCAGTCCATGTAGTACCGCGGCTTGGGACCGGACGAGTCGTCGCAGATGCCCGACCCGTCGGCCTTCCACCAGCCCATCAGCATCGTGCCCGAGGGGCAGGCGTTCCGGCCGGTGAGGGTGCAGCAGAACTCGGTGTAGCCGTCACAGCACATGGCGCCGCAGTCGCAGTTCTGCCCCTGGCAGTTACAGATCGCGGCGTAGGCGGTGCCCGGCTTGAGGGTGTAGGTGAGCGGGGCCATGGTGAGGGCGGTGGCCCCGTAGGTCAGGCGTCGCAGGAAGCCGCGGCGGCTGACCGGACGGTCGAACAGCTGGGTCGCCCGTCGGACGAGGGTGCTGGTCATGCCCTCCTCCCAGGTGCGGGAAGCGGGGTGGACCGCTGGATCACCCTCGTGTCGATCAGCGGGAGTGCGGTGAGCACCCCATAGAGCAGGTAGGTGACCGCGGCGATGGACACCACCTGTGGGATCACTACCGATGCGCCCTGACCGAGGAGACCTCCCATGGGCTGGACCGGGATTATGGCAGCAGCCACGAGGACGGCAGCGGCGCCCAGGTTCAGGACCACGTGGGCCATGCTCGGCGGGGTATCGGTCTTGCCGAGACACCCGCAGGAGGAGATGGGGAGGTTCCGGCTCAGGGCCATGCCGACGAACCCTGCGAAACCGAGGTAGAAGACTGCGCCCGCCAGGGCGGCCCAGGGACCGCCGACCGCCAGGAAGATGACGCCGATGACGACCTCGGCGAGGCCCAGCATCCGGACGAGGGTCCGGTGTGACGGGAGGCCCGCCTGCCGGAGCGCACCCGCGGTGGAGGACGGGTCGGTCAGCTTCTGCACACCCGCCACGAAGAGCAGGAGGATGACGGCGGTGGCGGCGCCACTGTGCAGGGGCATGTCGTCGATCCTATTTCCCGGTTCTTCCGCGGCCGGCGTGCGCCATGCCGTTCCGGATACCCGCGGGCGACTCCCGGTATGCGTGCGACATCAGCGGCGCGGGCCGATGCTCACGGGGACGGCCTGGCGGCTCTCCTTGGCGTGGTAGCTGGACCGGACCAGCGGGCCCGACTCCACGTGCGGGATGCCCAGGCCCTCGCCGTACGCCTTGTACTCGGCGAACTCGTCGGGGTGAACGTACCGGTGGATGGGCCGGTGACGGGCCGTCGGCCGCAGGTACTGGCCGATGGTGACGATGTCGATGCCGATGGCCCGCATGTCGGCGAGGCAGCCCAGGACCTCCTCCCTGGTCTCCCCCATGCCGACGATCAGGCCCGACTTGATCAGACCCTCCGGGTACATCTGCTTGGCCCGCCACAGCAGCGCCAGCGAACGCCCGTAGTTGGCGGCGGTCCGGATGTCACGCTGCAGCCGGAGGACGGTCTCGGTGTTGTGGTTGAGCACCTCGGGCCGGGCGTCCATCACCGTCTGCAGGGCTCGCCTGTCGCCCTTGAAGTCGGGGATGAGCACCTCGATCTCGGTCTGCGGGGAGCGACGACGGATCTCCCTGATGGTCTGGGCGAAGATCGTCGAACCGCCGTCCTCCAGGTCGTCACGGTTCACCGAGGTGATGACGGCATGGGAGAGGCCCATCTTCACGACGGCCTCGGCGGCCCGGAACGGCTCGAGCACGTCGTACTCCGTGGGCTTGCCGGTCGTGACGTTGCAGAAGCTGCACGCCCGGGTGCACTTGTCGCCGAGGATCATCAGCGTTGCCGTGCCCATGCCCCAGCACTCGAAGATGTTGGGGCAGTTGGCCTCCTCGCACACGGTGTGCAGGTCGAGACCGCGCATCAGCTTCTTCAGCTCCAGGTACTCCCCGTCGGTGCGCAGCGTGACCCGCATCCAGTCCGGGCGGGGCGGCTCGCCGGGCAGGCGGCCGTTGATCAGCACCGGCTCGGCCGTCCGCTTCTCCTCCGCGAAGGTGCCCTCGGCGAGGAGGCGGTCCACCTCGTAGCTGTCCTCCCTCCCCTGCGCCCGGGTGAAGGCACCGAGCTGGGTCTCGGTCCCGGTGTAGCCGAACACCTCGGCGAACCTCGGGATGACCGCGTCGACGGCCTCCTGGATGGTCACCTTGCGGCCCACGAGGTCGGAGAGGTTGGTGACCGGCCGGTCGGGGATGCCGCAGGGGTTCATCAGCCGGAACCAGTCGAGGTCGGCGTGGAGGTTGAGGGCGAAGCCATGCATGGTCACCTTGCGGGACACGCGGACCCCGATGGCGGCGACCTTGCCCTTCTCCGTCCACACGCCGGTGAGGCCGTCCTCGCGCCAGGCCTCGACGCCGAAGTCGGCGAGGACCCGGATCAGGACCTCCTCGATCTTCCGGACGTAGGGGACGATCTGCTTGGGGTCGTCGAGCTGGATGATCGGGTAGCCGACGAGCTGCCCGGGGCCGTGGAAGGTGATGTCACCACCCCGGTCGACCTCGTACACCTCCGCTCCCCTGGCCCGGGCGAGTTCGGGCGCCAGGAAGTTGGAGCCGTCGGCGTTCCGGCCCAGCGTGTAGACCGGCGGATGCTCGACCAGGAGCAGGTAGTCGTCGGACGACCGGCCCTTGACGCGGCCCTCGTGGAAGGCCCGCTGCAGGTCCCAGGCCTCCTCGTAGGGCAGCTTGCCCAGCCAGCGGACACGGAGCGGGGCCTGCCGAGACTGCTCGGCGCTCAGCGCGACCCCCTCCTTCCGGATGTCGGGTACCCGGTGCCGGGCACCGCGCGCGAAGCGGGCTTCATGCCAGTTCCTGCTCCCAGTCCCAGGTCTCGATGTTCTCCTTGATCCGGTTGAGGAACAGCACGGCGGTGGAGCCATCGAAGGCCCGGTGGTCCCAGGACAGGCCGAGGTAGCCGATGTGGCGGATGGCGATCATGTCCTGGCCCTCGGGCGTGGTCACGACCGTCGGCCGCTTGCTCACCGTGTCGGTGGAGAGGATCGCCACGTTGGGCACGTTGATGATCGGCGCCGACATGAACGACCCGAACGGGCCCGGGTTGGTGATGGTGAACGTGGAGCCGGTCAGGTCGTCCGGGGTCAGCTTGCCGGCCCGGCCGCGCTCGGCCAGGTCACGGATGGCCCGGGCGATGCCGACGAGTCGGAGGTTGTCGGCGTCCCGGACCCTGGCGACGATCAGGCCGCTCTGGTCCAGGTCGATGGCGATGCCCAGGTCGACCTTCTTGTGGTAGGTGGCCGTCTTCTCCTCCAGGTTGAAGGAGCTGTTGACCACCGGGAAGGCCTTGAGGGCGTCGATCGTGGCCCGGGCGATGAACGGCAGGTAGGTGAGCGAGAAGCCCTCCTGCTTCTTGAACCGGTCCCGGTGGGCCTGGCGGACCCGCTCCACCCGCTCGTAGTCGACCTCCACGGAGGTCCACACGTGGGCGGCGGTCTGCTTGGCCCGGATCATGTTCTCAGCGACCCGGACACGCAGGCGGTCGAGCTCGCGCACCTCGCCGGCGACCGGGGCAGCCGCAGCTGCGGCCGGAGCCGCGGGAGCGGCGGCCGCCGGTGCGGCCGGTGCGGCCGGGGCGGCGGCTGCCGGTGCGGCCGGGGCGGCGGGAGCG
>QGUS01000320.1 GCA_003242515.1 Actinomycetota bacterium | reverse complement strand
CGCCCAGCCCCCCGGGGACCCGCGGGGGGTGATCCGCGGATGCCTCCCCTTTGCCATTCGCACACCGCACGTCCGCGCGACGCTGATCCTCATCACCGTTGCCGGACTCTTCGTCTACGAGTACTCGGTGGTGCTGCCGATCTTCGCCCGCTTCACCTTCGGCGGAGACGCCGACATGTTCGCCACCATGTCGTCGACCATGGGCGCCGGCGCCGTGGTGGGTGGGCTCATGGCCGCCTCGCGGGTGACCCAGGTCCCGGTGCTGCTGGCCAGGAGCGCTCTCATCTTCGGGACGATCCAGATCCTCGTCTCGATCAGCCCCAACGTCTGGCTGGCCTACGCACTGCTGGTCGTGCTCGGCGGCTGCAGCGTCACCTTCATCTCCACGGCGAACACCACGCTCCAGCTCTCGTCCGATCCAGAGATGCGGGGCCGGGTCATGGGTCTCTACGTCCTGGGGTTCTTCGGGACCACGCCGTTCGGAGGGCCTCTCATGGGGTGGATCGGCGAGCACTTCAGCCCCCGCTGGTCGCTCGCAGTCGGCGGCATCACGCTGATCCTCGCCGCCATCTACGCCCTGCCCCGGCTCGGCCGGGAGCCACTCGTCGGCGGCGTGAGCAAGATGCCGCCTCCTCCCGCCAAGATCACGGACTAGTCCAAACGGGCGAATCGTCCCCTTGCCTTGGTGCTGGGGTCACCGGGCGTATAGCTTTGACCACGTTGCGTCATCGGCGCATCTGTGGGGCAGAGATGAAGAGAGGGAGGCCTTTCATGAGCTGGTGCTCGCACCGGTTCGTGCTCACGACCGAGACGGCGGGCATCGAACGCACCGTCTGTGAGCGGTGCGGACATGTCTGGATCCGCTACGTGGGGAACACCGTCAGGGTGTTCCCGGACAGGCCGGTCAGGCTCCCCGACGCATCGGAGCTTCCGTCCGAGTGCCGCATCTGCGGCGCCAAGGCCACCCACCTCATCCCCGGAGGCGTCGCCTGCGCCGAGCACGCCTGGGAGGAGGCGATCCGCCAGGAGGAGCGGGGCCTCGACCTGTGGGTGCCGATCGAGATCGATCAGAATGCCACCACCAACGGCTGAGGCCGGCGGAGGCCCTGATCAGTAACATTGAACACATGATCTCCTCCGTCAGCCCCACCGACGGCCGCCTCCTCGCCGAGTACGAGGAGACCTCAGCCGAAGACGTCGCCCGTCACATCGAGACCGCCGCCGCCCTGCAGCAGGAGTGGGAGCACGTCTCGATCGCCGACCGTGCGGCGCCGATGCGCCGTCTCGCCGAGCTCCTCGAGCGGGACCGCGAGAAGCTGGCGGCGCTCATGGCCGACGAGATGGGCAAGCCGATCGCCCAGGGGCTGGGGGAGGTCGACAAGTGCGCCTGGGTGTGCCGGCACTACGCCGACGAGGCCGAGCGCATCCTCGCCGACCTCCCGATCCCGACCGAGCGGACCAAGAGCTACGTCGCCTACCGGCCGCTCGGCGTGATCCTCGCCGTGATGCCGTGGAACTTCCCGTTCTGGCAGGTGTTCCGGTTCCTCGCCCCGGCCCTGATGGCGGGCAACGCCGGGATCCTCAAGCACGCCTCCAACGTGACTGGCTGCGCCCTGGCCATCGACGACCTAGTGGTCGAGGCCGGGTTCCCCGACGGCATCTTCCGGACGCTGGTTCTCCCGTCGAGCCGGGTGGATGAGGTCCTCGAGCATCCGCTGGTCCGAGCGGCGACCCTCACCGGGTCCGACCCCGCCGGCCGTGCCGTGGCCCAGAAGGCCGGTGCGCTGTTGAAGAAGACCGTCCTCGAACTGGGTGGCTCCGACCCCTACATCGTCCTCGCCGACGCCGACATCGACATGGCGGCGAAGACCTGCGCCAGCTCCCGGCTCATCAACGGCGGCCAGTCCTGCATCGCCGCCAAGCGGTTCATCGTCGAGGAGCCGGTGTACGAGGAGTTCATCGAGAAGATGGCGGCGAGCCTCGCCACCGCGGTCATGGGCGATCCCCACGACCCGGCAACGACCCTCGGTCCCCAGGCCCGTGTCGACCTCCGCGACGAGCTCGCCCAGCAGGTCGAGAAGACGGTCGCCGCGGGCGGCCGACTCGTGCTCGGTGGCGTCGTCCCGGAGGGCCCCGGCGCCTTCTACCCGCCGACGCTGGTGGCAGACGTCGGGCCCGGCATGGCGTTGTCACCCGGGGAGACCTTCGGTCCGGCCCCGGCGGGACACAGGGCGAAGACACTGTCCTTTAACCACACTGACACGC
>QGUS01000319.1 GCA_003242515.1 Actinomycetota bacterium | reverse complement strand
CTGAGATTTTTTTAAGAGGCACTTGTCCCCCCTTGTCCGCCCTCTCGTCCCCCCCATCCGCGGCTTCCGGATGGCCGTGTACGGCATGGCCGCACTGGCGGTCTCCGCACTCGGGGCGGCGTATGGCCCCAACCACTCGATCCCGGGCCTGGTGATGGCCCTGTGGCTGCTCGGCATCGGCTGGAACATGACCTTCGTGGCCGGCAGCGCCACCCTCTCCGCCGGGCTCGACCCGTCGATCCGGGCGAGGGTCCAGGGCGCGGCCGACTCCGTGACGTGGATGTCGTCGGCGACAACCTCGGTCCTGGCCGGGGTGCTGTACCAGGCGACCGACTACCGCTCGCTCGGCCTGCTCGGTCTGGCGCTGCTCGCCGTCCCGGCCGTCTTCATGCTGCGGAGGCGCCCCGAAGCCGCCTGAGAGGGGCCCGCGGCGGAGGGCAGTTTCGCGCGGATTACCCTGCGCGGCGATGCTCATCGTCGTACCCGCCGAGCCCGCCCCTGAGAGGCGGGTGGCGATGACCCCGGCGGTAGTGACGAGGCTGGTCCAACGGGGTCACCGTCTTCTCATCGAGTCGGGCGCCGGATCCCGTGCCGGGTTCTCCGACCAGGAGTACGCCGACGCCGGCGCCGAGTTGTCCACCGATCCCCTCTCCGCAGGAGCCGAGCTCACCCTCGTCGTCGGGCCTCCTGCCACCGACCTGGTGGCCGGGGTCCCGGAGGGCTCCGTGCTCTGCGGCTTCCTCGACCCGTTCCGGGCCGGGGACCTGATGTCCGCCATCGCCGCGCGCAGGATCACGGCGTTCGCCATGGAGGCGATCCCGCGCACCACGCTCGCCCAGGCGATGGACGCGCTGTCGTCCCAGGCGACCGCGGCCGGTTACGCCGCGGTGCTCGAGGCGGCGTACTCCTCGCCCCGCATCTTCCCGATGCTGACCACCGCCGCGGGCACACTGCCCCCGGCGAAGGTCCTCGTGCTGGGAGCGGGCGTGGCCGGCCTGCACGCCATCGCCACCGCCCGCCGCCTGGGAGCGGTCGTGTCCGCATACGACATCCGCCCCGCCGTCAGGGAGCAGATCGAGAGCCTGGGCGCCCGGGCGATCGACGCCCCCATGGACGAGTCCGCGGCCACGGCGAGCGGCTACGCCAAGAGCGTCGGCGACGAGACCCAGCGCCGCCAGATGGACGCCCTGGCCCCGCACGTCGCCGAGGCCGACGTGGTGATCACCACCGCCCAGGTGCCCGGACAGCCGGCCCCGCTCCTGGTGTCCCGGGAGATGGTCGAGTCGATGAAGCCGGGCTCGGTCATCGTCGACATCGCGGCCCGCGCCGGGGGCAACTGTGAGCTGACCCGGCCCGGGGAGACCGTCGTCCACGACGGGGTCACGATCGTCGGCCCCATTGACCTCCCCTCCCGCGTCGCCCTCGACGCCAGCTCCATGTACGCACGCAACCTCGCCAACTTCATCGAGCGCATCGCAGACCCCGAGGGAGGGCTGAAGCTCGACTTCGAGGACCCCATCGTCTCGGAGACCTGCGTCAGCCACGACGGCCGCATCACCCACCCGGTGGTCCGCAAGATGCACGGCCTCGAAGAGGAGGACTCATGAGCGACCTTATGGTCGGCATCACGGTCTTCGTCCTCGCCTCCTTCGTGGGGTTCGAGGTGATCTCCAAGGTGCCCCGCACGCTCCACACGCCCCTGATGTCGGGGAGCAACGCCATCTCCGGGATCACCGTCCTCGGCGCCATCGCCGCCGCGGGCCTCGGCCAGACGGTCGCGGCCCAGGTGCTCGGGTTCGTCGCCCTCGTCGCCGCCACGGTCAACGTGGTCGGAGGCTTCACGGTGACCGACCGGATGCTGGAGATGTTCCGCCGGCCCGGGAAGGACGAGCGATGATCCATCTGCTCTACCTCGCCTGCGCGTCGGCGCTGATCGTCGGCCTCAAGCGTCTCGGGCACCCGAAGACCGCCCGGTCCGGCAACCTCGTCGCCTCCGGCGGCATGCTCGGCGCCGTCGTCATCACCCTGATCGACACCGGGATCCTCAACTGGGGCCTGGTGATCGCCGGACTCGCCATCGGCGCGGTCATCGGCGCGGTGACCGCCCGCCGGATCGAGATGACCGCCATGCCGCAGCTGGTGTCGCTACTCAACGGTCTGGGCGGGCTGGCCTCGGCCCTGGTCGCCGCCGAGGGGGTCGTATCCTCCGGCCTGGTCGGGATCACCGCCGACAACAGGGTGAACATCGTCCTGTCCACCCTGGTCGG